>NZ_MSHA01000103.1:288863-458791 GCF_001940965.1 Bacteroides sp. Phil13
GGAGTTGGATTGTGTTCATAACCCTGCAAAAAGCGTGCATATCTGGCGGATATATATTAGGAAAAGAACAGGAGTTAAATGCATTTTCTCTCGAAGCGTTAACCTTAAACAAGCCCACTCTTCGAGAGAAAGGATTTTACAAGCTTATTCCACAGCCTTTTTATAACGCAACAATGCTTCTAAGAAATAATAATCGGCATAAGAAAGCGGTACATCTACTTCGCTATTTTCCGGAAGATTACCGACACTATGCTTTAGAATAAAATTACAGTTAGTTCCCGGTTCAGCAAGATAATGAGGTGAAGCTAGAGTTCGAAGTTGTTTTTCAGCTATTGAGAGATAATTTTGTCCTGTTTTCTCATCTGTAACAAAACCACTCAGCTCTACAAAAGCAGAGGCCATTATTGCACCGGCTGAAGCATCGCGATATTCATTACCGTTAGGAGCATCAAAGTCCCAATAAGGAATACCATCAACCGGAAGACGTGAAAGAAGCATATCGGCAATATTTTCTGCGTGTTCCAAATACTTTTCATCTCCGGTCATGCGAAACATCATTGTATAGCCATAAAGTGCCCAGGCTTGCCCTCTCCCCCATGATGATTCATTGGCATAACCCTGTACTGTTTGCTGGCTACGCACATGTCCATCTTCAGGATCATAATCTACCAGATGATAAGAAGAATAATCTTTACGGAAATGATTTTTAAGGGTAGTATTTGCATGTGTACGAGCTATATATTCCAAAGTATCATTATCAAAGGTTTTCGATGCAAACATCAGCAATTCCAAATTCATCATATTATCAATGATAACAGGGTATTTCCAACCACGGCGCAAGAAATCCCAGCTTCGGGTTACTCCAGTTACAGAACTAAAGCGGGTCGCCAATGATTGTGCCCCTTGATAAAGAACTTTCTTATAATCTTCATTTCCCGTGAGACGAAAACCATTACCATAACTACAATTTAACTGGAAACCTACATCATGGTCATTGGTTACGTATTGAATAGGATCCAGTTTCAACGTATTCTTTTCGGCCAATGTCTTCACGGCTTCATTTTGAGTATACTCATAAATATACCAGAGTGAACCGGGATAAAACCCGCTACACCACCAATAAATTGTCGAAGATTTGAATGTACTGTCCGGAGCTATAGACTGCGGTAAAGTAGTACTTTCCAAACGAGTATCCATTGTCAAATACTGCTGTTCAGCAACGGTAAATACACGTGCCGTCAATGCATCCATTGATTCCTGTTTCGAACACGAAACAAGGAAACCAATTAAACTTAATAAGAGCCATTTCTTTTTCATAAATCCTTTTTATAATTTAATTAACAAATAATTCATCTGATAAGATTTAATGTCACTTTCAACAAATTCTTCCGGTTTGCAGGAAGATAAGTTTCAAAACCTACACGCATACTTCCCGGATTAGGTTCATCAAAAACATGGAGGGGGGCATTTGACCAAAGTTTCATTTCAACATCATCCGGTGCAGCCACGGTAAGCAACATTCGGTGTCCATCCTTAGCCAATTCTATTTGATTCTTACCGATGATTTTTGCTTCAGTCGGTGTTACCATAATCCAAGTTACCAAAGCCTCTTTTTCTCCCGTAACCAGTTCATCTTTCACAATCAGATCATCTTCTTCATTCAGATAAATGATGCGAACAACTTTTTCCATATCATCAGCAAAAACGCTTGTAAGATTTACTTCTGCCCCTTTCCTATCTTCACTTTTATATATTCTGCTTATGGGAGCATAACTATTCACTAAATGCCGCTTATTATTTATCGTAAGCGTATTATGTGCCATATTACCAAGACGGAACACTTCCCACCGTTGGCCTTCTTGAGACTGATCCCATAAATTTACTCCTCTACTCTCCAGACTTAAATAATTTTGCATACCGAGATCTATCCCCCAGCGTATTCCCTCCCTTTCATAAATAAACGAACCGGCATCCATATGCGCATGAGAAGTTAAGGGAGAACCTCCTTTTACGGCCAGATAGCTATCCTTTTTACTATTCCATCCGCCACGATAAATAAAAACCGGTGTCTTTCCACCATTATGCCAAAAACGACAGGAAGGCGGTTGTATATTACTCAAATCCTGATGAGCACAAAAAATCAACAGACAGGGCAATAAACGATCTTCTGCAAAACTAACTGAAGGATCCTCTAAATATTGATTTTCTAACCATAGTAAAGATAAATCCCCCATTTTCTTAGCAAACCAAAACATCATCATATTACATCTCACTCCATTAACAGCATCCGAAAAATTAAAGTATTCGCCACTTGGAGCTGTCATAAATTCCATAAAGCGAGCTGATTCCAAAAAACCGGGATATTCGGATAGCCCGGCATCTGTCCCCAATGCACTTTCAAGGGCAGCAATAAGTAACACCTGAAAACTGGGTACCATATCCCCAATAATGAAAGCCCTCCGGATATCCTCCATCCGGTCCATAAGCCACTAAAACTTTAGGATTAGTCAACAAGCACTTCTCTATAATTTTTTTTGCCTTATCCGGCACATCCTCAAAAACTGCAAGCGCACCACACAATAAACCACCATTACAAACAGAATTCCAGTTAGATACCGCCCTGTAAAACCATTCATCAGGAGCAGCGGCATCCAGACCTTTTTCTACAATTGCGTCACGTACTATAGAACGTATTTCCGGTTCCAAATACTCATAAAGCCAATCATAACCTATGGATAATGCTAACACCATTTCTCCCACGTCCAAAAAGTGAGATGGATTCCAATCTGGAAAACGGCTTACCGAAAGCATTTCTTGTGTCGCACGATAAGCATACTTTTCTTCCTTCGTCATGCGATAGGCATATGAAAGATAGAAAATCCGTTTTAATGCCAAACGGGAAACACCCAGCAACCGCTTCCCTTCCATAACTCGTTCCGCCATTTGTTGGATGAGTATCTCATCAGATTCTTTCAAAATACGCTCATGAACCTTCAATAACGATGGGAAGCTTGTTATTGACCTCTTCACAGCTTCTTCTCCTCCTTGCGTTAATAATAAACGAGGATGAGGGTTCATTCTTTCATAATCCAAAGACTGCGCACACAGCACTAAAGAATAAAAAACTAAAACTGACAATAAGATTGTTCGCTGTAGACGAGGTTTACAAAAAAGGAATAAATATATCATCATATTAATTACTTAAAAGTTCAACAACATGACAAATATCACAATATTATAGAATAATATAGAATCATTATCTGCAAAATCGACGGGAACGTTTTCCTTAACTAAAGCTAACCATCTTTCTGTGCAAGGTATGCAAAAGTATGTTTTTACATAGGAATAATCAACTATATAACAAGCTATTAACATTAAAAAACTACAAAATCGTTCCCGATGATTTTCATCATTCTTTGCATAAGTTATCATATTATTTCAGAGATTTGCATGTGTAACTCAATATATAACATAAAACAAATCTAAAATGAGCAGAATAGAAACAACATTATTATCCAGCAATTTTGAGGTTGAAAATCATAAAGTTGCAATCAGTAAAAGCCTAATAAATATCTAAATACTAATTATTATTCAGTTATATGAAAAACAATTTATCACATCCATGCATGTGGCAGCAAGGTCACACACGATGCTATCGTCTGGCCCAATCAGTAGTTCTGACTGCTTTGTTGGGCATTGGCACAGTACAAGCTGGTCAGCCCTTCATTACGACATCCCTTTCAACGCAGATTCATAGTGTTGCTTCGGAACAACAAACGGGCAATATATCAATAAAAGGGCATGTAGTAGATAACAAGGGAGAAATCCTTATTGGCGTTACTGTCATGGTAAAAGGTACCAATAACGGTGTCATCACAGATATGAATGGTAACTTTACCATTACCGCAAAAAACGGCCAAACACTGGTTCTTTCTTATATCGGATACAAAGATGTGGAAGTCAAAGTGCAGCAAAGCAATCTGAACATTACAATGCAGGAAGACGCTCAAGCACTCGACGAAGTTGTAGTTATCGGATATGGTACAGCTAAAAAGAAGGATTTAACCGGTGCTATTTCAAACATTCGTCCGACCGACTTAAAAGCAGAAATGCCCCGTAATATGCACGACTTATTGCGTGCTAATGCTGCCGGTCTGAACATCTCAGTCAACAACGAAGCAAAAGGTGGCGGCGACTTCCTTATACGTGGTAAAGGTACTTTAAAAGCCGGTTCACAACCGTTACTTGTTGTAGACGGAGTTATTTATAATGGCGAACTTAGCGAATTGAACCCCAACGACATCATTTCAATCGACGTACTGAAAGATGCCAGTTCTGCTGCTGTATATGGTGCAAAAGCAGCAAACGGAGTCATTGCTATCACTACACAGAAAGGTATAGCAGGCAGCAAGCCAGTGATTAACGTCAATACAAGTTGGGGATTAGTCACTCCTATTAAGAGCCGCAAACTCAGAAACGCCGAGCAATTTCTTGATTTCCGTCAAGCATACGAAATCGGTAGGCAAACGGATGAATACCTTGAACAATATCCGGGAATGTATATCGATCCAAGGAAGCTTAATGGAATAGATAAAGTAGACTGGTACAATTATGACCAGAAGGATAAAGTTACGTCTGTATCAGAAGAAGAACTAATAACGAAATGGTTGTCACGTCTGGACCTATCTACCCCTGAAATCAATAATTATTTCAATGGTAAACTAACCAATTGGCAAGATTTGATGTTAAACAATGCAGTACAACAAAACTACAACGTCAGCATTAGCAAAAAAGGTGAAGATTACCAATACTATTGGTCCATTGGCTATATGGACAATGAAGGTATCAAAGATGGTGATGCGTTTAGCCGTTTCACTACCCGCCTGAATCTGGAATCCAATGTCAGCAAGTATATCACAGTGGGATTGAATATGAACTTCTCCAGCCGTGACGAAAGTGCTATTGCTGTCGATACTAAAGCTTTGACATGGTTTTCTCCGTATTGTAGTAATGATGTTAACAATCCAGAAAGTGCTAACCAGCACTATCCTAATGGTTCAAACACCATCGCCAACCCATTCTATGACCGTAAATATACAGATAAGAAACAGGTATACATGAATCTGGACGGAACTATCTACGGACGCCTGAATTTACCATTCGGTTTCTCTTACCAGATGAACTTTACTCCGCGCTTGGCCTGGAACGAAAGTTTTGAGCACAAATCAGCCAAGAATGATGCTTGGGCAGGAGAAGGAGGCTCTTCCTTCCGCCAGCATAATAAAGCTTTCAACTGGCAGGTAGACAATGTCTTCAACTGGAAATATGAGTTCTTCGATAAACATAAAGTAGAAGCTACTTTCCTAGTCAACGCCGAAAAATCACAAAGTTGGATGACTAAGAGTACTAACAAGGGATACAATCCGAGTGACGCATTAGGCTATCATGGTATCCACTTGGGCAACAATCCTACTGCATTGAGTACTGACCAATACACTACCGGTGATGCTTTAATGGGACGTCTATTCTACTCCTTTAGCAATAAATATATGTTGACTGCTTCTGTTCGTCGTGACGGTTACTCAGCTTTCGGTATGATGAACCCACGTGCTACATTCCCTGCCGTTGCTTTGGCATGGGTATTCACAGAAGAAAAATTCATGAAGAAAACCTCCTCATGGCTAAGTTATGGTAAATTACGCTTCTCTTGGGGTGAAAATGGAAATAGAGACATTGGTATCTATGCCGCTCTCGCGGAACTGACTTCTAATCCGACTTGTTGGATCGATGGAAGTGGTAAGTTTTATACCACAACTTATACGTTGAACCAAAAAATGCCCAATAGCAAGTTAAAATGGGAACGTGCTAAATCATATAATATAGGTTTGGACTTCGGACTCTTCGGAGATATCTTAAGCGGTTCTATCGAAGTATACAAGAAAATGACCAATGATTTGCTCATGGACCGTGCAATCCCACCCATCACCGGCTTCAGCAAAGTATTGAGTAATATGGGACAACTCCAGAATACAGGTTTTGAATTGACATTGAATGCCAACATCATGAGACGCAAAAACTTTGAATGGAGTGCTACAGGCAACTTTTCACTCAACCGCCGTAAGATTAAGCACTTGTACGGTAACATGAAGAATATTCTTGATGCTGACGGTAATATCATCGGTCAGGTGGAAGACGATGATATCACTAACAAATGGTTTATTGGTGAGGACCCAGACCGCATTTGGGATTATGTAGGAGATGGTGTATGGCAACAAGATGAAGCTGAAGAAGCTGCAAAATATGGTTGTCAGCCGGGTGACTTTAAATATCTGGACCTCAATGAAAATGGGAAATTGGATCAGGATGACAAGAGACATCAGAAATATACGACTCCCCGCTTCCGCTGGACATTACGTAACAATTTCCAATTGTTCAACGATTTGGATGTTTCATTCATGTTGTACTCTTTATGGGGACACCATGGTTCATATGCTGATGCCGCCAACAATAACTTCGATGCTTCTATCAGTTGCGGTTACGATCAGCCTTACTGGACACCGGAAAATCCGATTAATGACTATGCACGTATCGGTTCAAAGAATTTAGGAACACATTATGTAAACAAGTCATTTATCCGTTTGGACAATATCACAGTTTCATATCGCCTGCCACAAAAATGGACAAAAGTTGTGGGTATCCAAGATTTACGCTTCAACGCATCCATTCATAATGTAGCAGTCTTTGCTCCTCATTACGACGGCTGGGATCCTGAATCAAACAGCCCAATGGGAAGAACATTCAATTTCGGTATTAACTTTACACTCTAATTTGAAAGAACAATGAAAAAGAACAGAATATTCAAAACTATCAGTGGTGCCGCTTTATGTACGGCACTACTAACCGGATGTAGCGAAAGCTGGTTGGAACCTAAACCCCTCTCTTTCCTCACTCCTGAAAATGCATACGTTGATGCTGACGGTCTGCTCACTTCTCTGGCAGCAGCCGAGCGTTCCATGCGTCATGAATACTTTGGAAACGGAAGTGGATATACTTGTGAACTTATCTTCTCCGACCTCTGCATCAGCGGAACGACTGATAAAGCAGGACCCTTGCAGGATATGGATCGCCAATTAATGCCGGATGCGAACTTTAATAATGCAGAAAACTCCTATTTGACATCACATAACTGGGATGAGAACTGGAATCAAATAAAATATACGAATGTAGTACTTTCACGTATGAAAGATACAAAATTCGTGAATGAAGCTGAAAAGAACAAAGTATTAGGTACAGGTTACTTCCAACGTTGTTACAGATACTGGCGACTAATCAACCAGTTCGGGGATGTCCCCTTCATTGATGTCGAAGTCACATACCCACGGTATGATTTTAATACATGTGACCGTTGGAGCATCTTGCGTCGTATGAAAAAAGAACTGGAATTTGCATACCAATGGGTACCCGAACAAGTAGACCGTGGACACACCACAAAATCGGCCTGTGGCGTACTGTTGATGAAAGTCTATATGTCATTGGGAGAATTCGACAATGCTATCAAAGTTGGAAATGCAATCGTAGCTAAACACCCACTGATGGTCAACCGTTTTACTTCCACTAAAAACAATCATCCCAACCTGATGTTTGATCTGCATAGCGTAGAAGCCAAAAGTGATCCGGCCAACACAGAAGGTATATTATATGGTGTATCCGAACCGAATAATGCCAGTGGCACAGGTTCTGCAAAAACAGAAATCATGGCTAACTGTGTTCCTATGTGGAATAATAACGTAGTAAAAACTCCGAGTGGTAAAACTGGTTTCGCCGTCACTCCCGACAGCAAAGACGTTACAGCCGGCATTGTGGAAGACGTGAACAAAACATATGGACGAGGCATTGCCCGTGTACGCCCCACCAACTACTTCCAATATACCATCTGGACAGAGAAAGAGAAAAATGACTTACGTGGCCGCTACAACCACGATAGCTGGAGACGTATGGAAGACCTAATTTATAATGACCCGGCCCTGAAGAAAGCTAATGATCCCTGGTATGGAAAGAAGGCAGTAAAACCAGTGAATATGTCTTGCGGTGATTCAATCCGCTGCTGGTTTTCATGGCCGCACTACAAAGTTTATATTCCGGATCCGACAGCAGGTAGCGGTCAATGGAAAGGTGGTTCAAGCCCTATTTACCTGATGCGTAGTGCCGAAGTTTACCTGATGCTTGCCGAATGCTATTATTGGAAAGATAATCTGAGTGAAGCAGCCAATATGCTGAATATAGTCCGTAACCGTGCAGGCGCCAATCCGCTGACTGCTCAAAACATCAATATCGGTGAAATTCTGAACGAACGTGCACGTGAACTTTATTACGAAGAACATCGTCACATTACATTGGTTCGTATCGCTTATACATACGCACTGACAGGTAAACCTTGTGAAATATTCAACGGACGTACCTACAAAATGGAAAACTTATGTGGTCCAAAGGGAGCCAGCAACTTGAAAGATGCCGGATACAATTTCTGGTTCGACTGGATCAGTCAACATAACAATTTCTATAACAAAGGTGTAAAGAACAGATTTGCTGAATACACCATGAGTGTTCATCACATGTTATGGCCTATTCCTAACAAAGATATCAGAGCCAACACCAATGGGCACATTAATCAAAATAATGGTTATTTAGGTTGTGAAAATAATGTAACTCCCTTGCAGGTACCCGAAGAAGGCCAGTTCATGAAAGATTAATCGTGGATATCCACTTTTATGAAAAATTGCCCCTGCCACATAATATTTGTAGCAGGGGTAAATTTTATAATTTACAAAGAATAAAGATATGTATAAGCTTTTATATAACATTTCATTTGCCGAATTGAAAAGAGAATGGTTACTATTGTTAATAATCAATTTCTGTATAGCACCCATAGAAATGCTGGCAAACTATAAGATTGAATCCTCCAATTATATTTTAAGAATAGCATCCAAAGATAAAGGAAGGTTGTTGTTGCAAAACAAACAATCGGAGACATTGGTGCAACTCGGTGAGCTGAAGTTTGGTCGGTGGTCTCAACAGAAACTCGAAAACAATTGTAAATATGAAATAACTGAGGTGAATGGGGCAAGTGCCATTCGTATCCATTATTTTTTTCCTCCATCAGTACCGACTTCGATGAAACTTACAGGTACATTCATAGTGCATCAAGACCGGGTGGACGTACAGTATTTGCTTTCAGGAGTTCCCGAAAAGTACAAGGCTGACTGGAAAGGATGGCAGTTCCGTTTTTGCCTGCCCGAAAACGCCGGTACTCAAAAACTTCCGGAAGCCAAATTGGGGATATGGCAGCGGGATGCTAAAGGAGGACTTCCGTTAGAAACAGCCGATGCCAAAATATTCCCGTTTTTGATAAAAAACCGCTTGCTTTGCCTTACTTATGGAGCCGATAACAAAGTCGACTCAAATTGGCAAAGCGAGGACTACAGACATACGATTCTATCTCGTCAAGAAGACGGCAACTATTTCACTCAGTTCTCAATCCTATTTCCTCCTTATGGATGGCCTTACGAAGCTATCAGTGCAAAATGGCAGAAACGTCCATTTGCCTTAACACTCACCACAGAGAAAGTCTATAACTGGTGGGAGGACGCAACTGCTCCAATCGGCGTACAAGCTAAAATCATCAATACGTCACCAGTTCCACAAAAATGCATACTTAAGTATTGGATTCGTGACTATGACGGAAATTACATAGTGAATGACTCCAAAAAATACTTCTTAGAAACAGGAGAAGTACAAGTTCACCCCATTGAATTTACAGCAGACACAGAACGGGAAATTTATTTTGTAGAAGTCTCCGTTGAAGATGAAAACGGAAAAGAACAGATTTTCTCGAGGACAAGTCTGGCTATATTGCCTCCTCATGAGTTTAAAGCCACACCCGATGAAAACATTATGGGGCTTTCAGCCTATTGGGCCATTCCCGATTCCATGAATCTAAAACGTTTATTAAACCGGATGGGAGTCCGATGGGTACGTAACGGAATCACCAGCAGTTTCAAAAACATAGAAGCCACATTTCACAATAACATAGACTGGAAGAAGAAATGGAAAGATACAGAGCGGGAAGAATTGATACGTTCCTTTTTCCGAAAGATTGTGAAGAATGGGAACAAAATATGGGAATTTGGCAATGAACTGAACATGAGTTCACCGGACATTGCCGGTGCCGGTGAAGGCATTGGTAAGGCTAGTTTGGCCGAAGCATATATAGAGTGGTTGAAAGCCATACGCAAAGTTCAAAAAGAAAAAACTGAATGGCAGAACATTCAGATTATCTCATTCGGAATAGCAGGTGCAGATGAGGTCTTCCTGGAAAAGATTGTAGAATTAGGAGGATGGGACTTACTGGACGGAATCGCATTGCATCCGGGCAGAGGTAATTTTACACCTGATTTTCCGGTAATCGCTCCTTGGGAAGATTTCAAGAAGCCCGCTTTCGGATATCAATACTGGAATTATTACGGTTCTATCCGAGTAGTCAAGAACTTCATACAAAAGCATGGAGGCGACAAAGATTTGTACCTCACCGAAATATATGCGCTTGATTATCCCAATCATTCATGGAATGACACTCCTCGCGAGGCGGCGGAGAATTTATTATTATCATATGCGCTTGCAGCGGCAGAGGGAGTAAAGAATGCACTTTACTATCAGCTATTTAACTCCGTATGGTTCGACCATTTAGGAGTAAATGCCACTAACCGGGAGTATTTCTTTGGGATGATCAACCGAGATTTAAGCTTCAAGCCTTCTTTGATGGCCTTTTGCAACACGGCTGAAGTATTGGATAAAGCCACATTCAAAGGCTGGATACGGATGGACGAAAAGCATCCGTTCAGCAGAGGAATTTTATTTGATACTCCTCGGGGAAGCATGGCTGTACTTTGGGACAGGACAGAAGGAAATATCCTGACTCATCCCAACGGAGATATTTTTCCGGAACCTTGGGTAAGCTCATGGAAAACAAAAAAGAGACTGACATTGCCAAGCAATGTTCCAGAGGTCACCTTACTGAATGCCATCGGACAAAAACAGATAGTCCCTACTACCAATAATCAGGTAACTATAGAATTGACTGGTGCTCCTTGCGTAATATACGGAATAGATGCATCACGAATTCAGCTTTATCATTAATCAAGGATACCATAAAGTTTAAAAGATTAAGAATAATATAAACTATTTACTATGAATACTCAAAAAAAGATTACAGGAATATTGTGCTTCTTACAGTGTTTTGTACTTACGGTGTTGGCTGAAAGTCTTCCTAAAGACACTATCTTCAGATATCTTGCTTCTAAAGCAAATTATGAAGAAGAAAACATTCCGAATTACGACCTACCTAATCCATTGATAATGAAAAACGGAAGCACTATAAATACCCTGAAACAATGGAACCAAAAACGCAGGCCGGAACTACTCCGGCTCTTCGAAACGGAAATGTTCGGCAAAGCACCTAAACATCCGAAAGATATGCACTTCAAAATTCTGACAGAAGACAAAAATGCGTTAGGCGGTATAGCTACACGTAAGGAAGTTTCGGTTTACCTGACAAAAAGTGACAAACACTACTTTACAGTCCTCATATATATTCCAAACAAGCGTTCAGGAGCAGTTCCTCTATTCTTCGGATTAAACTTCAAAGGTAACCATACCATCAGCCTAGATCCCGGTATATCCTATCCAACTCCCGAAAAACAAAAAGAATTTTTATGGAAGAGACTGCCTCCCCGAGGCATTGCAGCTGCCCGATGGCCCATTGAGATGCTAATGGAAAACGGATACGCCCTTGCCACAATCTATCGCGGAGACATTGACCCCGATTTTGATGATGCATTTAAAAATGGAGTTCACCCTCTATTCTACAAAAAAGGACAACATCATCCGGCTAACGACGAATGGGGAACCATAGCCGCGTGGGCATGGGCCATGAGCTGTGCGATGAACTATTTCGAAACAGACAAAGATATCAACACATCCCAAGTAGCCGTGTTCGGACATTCACGGCATGGTAAAGCCGCCTTATGGGCAGGAGCCACAGACCAACGTTTTGCTATGATTATCTCCAATTGCTCCGGTTGCGGAGGGGCCGCCCTTTCCCGACGTGCAATCGGAGAAACCATTCAAGCCATCAACCAACAGTTTCCCCATTGGTTTTGTCGCAACTTCCGGAAATACAACAGCAAAGAGAACACGCTTCCTTTTGACCAGCATGAGTTAATAGCTCTTTTAGCCCCACGTCCAGTTTATATTGCCAGCGCCACCGAAGACCAATGGGCCGACCCTAAAGGAGAATTCCTATCCGGAGTACATGCTAGTCCGATATATGAGTTTATATTCGGAGCAAAGGGGCTAGATGCCCAAGAGATGCCTCCAAGCGATACTCCTCTACAAGACGGTAGTATCGCCTACCACATTCGTTCTGGCAGGCACGACATCACTCTATATGACTGGAAACAGTATGTGAAGTTTGCAGATAAATGGTTCAGAAAGTGACCTAACACCGAGGCATATGGGGCATGGCTCGCAAGATAGATAGAAATGTTACCCAAGCAAAAAGATTGCTTTGTGTAACACTTCTATCTTAAGGATAATATAAACTGTCCTATTGTTTGATAATCTTCTTGGTTATGCGTTCGACACCATTTATGTCGAAGACTGCGTAATAGATTCCTGCATTGATTCCAGTCACGTTTATGCTGTGTTCCAAGGCATTACCTGATACCGGAATTGATTGACTTACAATCTGCTGCCCGATTACATTATAAATATAGAGATGCATTTGCTCGATGTCCGACTGAAAATTAGCTTTGATGAACAATCGATCCTTTACTGGATTGGGACTTATTTGTATATCTTTCCCGTTGACGTAAAGATTCTCTACGCCGGTCGGTGCATCTCCGTGAAGCTGTATCTGAGAGGCATCCATGCCGTAAATAATAACAGGAGCTCCGGTTAGAGTTATTGTAGCTTTATGGTCTTTCACCGGGATTGATTCTTTTTGTCCGATGGCATTCAATACCGTAATGCTTTCTTCTTTGCAGGGCAAAGTCAGTTCCGTTTGTATATTCCATGAACTGATCCAAGGTTCCGGAGAACTGTTCCCATTGGGACGTGGAAGTATATCGCCTTCTATTCTATCCCAAATAATACTCATAGGACCTTTAGGCGTATCGAACATGATTCCTTTGCTGAAAGGATTATTTTCACTAAACTTGATCCATCCTTTGAAACGAGCCCCATCCAACGCTTCGGATATATTGCAGTAGGCCATGAGGGAAGGCTTGAAACTTAGATCGCGGTTGATTAGACCAAAGAAATATTCACGGTTGTCTTCTCTCACGCCTAATTGATTGTTCCATACTGAATTGAATAGCTGGTAATAGAGTGCATTCTTTACTCCTTCAGCAGCGGCAAGTGCAAATGAGAGGACCACGTTCTCGGCTGATTCGCGGGGAGTGTCATTCCATGAATGGTTCGGAAAGTCAAGTGCGTAGACTTCCGTCAGGTATAAATCTTTATCATTTCCATGTGCTTTGATGAAGTTTTTGAGAATACGGATGGAACCGTAGTAATTCCAGTATTGATATCCTGAAGAAGGTTTCTCAAATTCATTCCATGGAACTGTTACAGGATAATCGGGAGTAAAGTTACCTCTTCCTGGATGAAGTGCTATTCCATCCAGCAATTCCCAACCTCCTAGTGTGACGAGTTTTTCCAGGAATACTTCGTCAGTACCGGCAAAACCGAAAGATATAATTTTAATTTTTTGCCATTCCGTTTTTTCTGACTGTATCTTGCGGATAGCTTTTAACCATTTCACATAAGACTCGGCCAATAGTGCTTTTCCGATACCTTCACCGGCTCCACCTATATCAGGAGAACTCATATTCAATTCATTGCCAAACTCCCAAATTTTGTTTCCGTTCTTCACTATTTCTTGGAAGCAGGTTCGGATTTGTTTATCTCGTTCTATATCACTCCACTTTTTTGTCCAGTCGATATTGTTATGATACATTGCTTCGATATTCTTGAAACTGCTGTTAATTCCGTTTCTTACCCATCTGACCCCCATTCTGTTGAGTAACCGTTTCAATTCTGTTGAGTCGGGGATAGCCCAGTAAGCGGAAAGTCCCATGATGTTTTCATCAGAAGTAGATGTGAATTCGTGTGGAGGGAGGAGCCCTATATTCGTTCTGTGAAATACTTGCTCCTTGCCAGTTTCATCCTCGATGGAAGCCTCTACAAAGTAGATTTCTCTTTCGCTTTCGGGGGTGAACTCAATGGGATAGACCTGTAGCTGACCGGCTTCTAAAGTAAGTGAACGGCTTTCATTGACAACATAATTTCCGGCATAGTCTCTGATCCAATATTTGAGTGTACAATTTTTCTTCTCTTGGGAAGTGTTGGCCAGATTTACTTTTACGCTTAATGTTCCGGATGCATTTTCCCACCAATTGTAAGGTTTATCGGTGCTGAGAGTTAATGCAAAGGGACGTCCTTTCCATTGGGCACAGATGGCTTCGTACGGCCAGTCCGAAGAAGCCACCAGTACGGAGAACTTCGTGGAATAGGAACCGTCTTTATTATCAATTAAGACGGTATGCCTGTACCAGTCGTCCTTCCAACTGGAATTAGCCTTATTCTCAGGACCATAGGCCAGACATATTATTTTATCTTTTATGAGGAATGGGAAGAAATTGGAATCTGCGGCTTCAATGGGCAATCCTCCTTGTGCATCCCGTTGCCATAAGCCGAGTTTGGCCTCTGGCAATATTTGGGTATTTGCCTTGTTGGAGAGTATGAAGCGAAATTGTGAGCCTCCCCAGTTGGTGACATATCCGGTAGGAACACCGGAAACCCAATATTGGACGTCTACCCGGTCGGGACGTGCAATGAAGGTTCCGGTCAGTGTAATGGAAGAAGGTACAGATGAAGGAAAAGTGTAGGTGGCGCGGATGGCCTGATATCCGTTTACTTCAATGATTTCATAACTGCATGTATTTTCCATTGTGATGGCAGGTGTCCATCCGAACTTTAGTTTTCCGAGTTGAATCAGGTTTTCAGATTCCTTGTTTTTGATGTACAAAGTCTCTGTGTTTGTGCCTGATGCTTGCAGGATGTAATTGGGCATCTCAATTTTGTATAAAGTTTGCGCATTTAATGGTGCAATGCACAGACTTATCAAACATAATATCCAAATTCGTTTTAATTTGTGAACTGATTGAGGGAGTAGTGTCTTTTTCTGCATAAATTTTAGTAATTTAGTGATTATACAATTACAGCCGGAAACTGGCTGGCAAGACAAAACTAAGGATTTGAAACAGGTTGTTCAAAGAAACAGGGATAAATCATCGGAAACGATTTCATGAGAAAATGCAAGGATAAAAAAAAGAGGATGCATTTCTGTCTGCGCGTTTTCAACCAGGCAATGCTATATTTTTTTCATAAGTATTATGTATGAATTCAACAACATTGCAAATACCGAATCTTTACCAAACCCAATAATTTACAACTAAATCATCGGGAGCGTTTTCTGAAATACAGATTTGCAAAATATATCAAAAAGAAAGCAATTCAATAAACAATGCAATCTTCTTTTATGTACTTTTGTATGTACTACTGCCACATAGAAGCAGACATTACAAACTTGAACATTCCATAAGTATGAAAAAAATAATTCTAACCAGCATCTTACTTTTGTTGTATGGAACACTTCTTCCGGCACAAGACATCGAACAAAATGTAGAAGAACGGCTACAAGCTTTCTTTAAAGAATATACCACCAATACGATAAATATAGGTACTTGCAAGTTGGACAGTTTCCGTATCGACTTCCGAAAAAAGAGGTTGCTCATCTATACAAACGAACGCTTTGCCTACCAGCCCTTACGACCAGTAACAGTAGATGCCATTTATCGGCATTTGGGACAAATCTTGCCAGGACCGGTAAGTTATTTCAAAATAACCCTTTTTGCAAACGGACGAAGCATTGAAGACCTCATTCCAAATCTTTACCGGAAAGGGAAGGAAGACAAAACACGTCTATTTAATAAGCTGGAATACAAAAGCAATCCGTGGGTAACCCGCATCTCACGTCCATACGAAATTACCCGTGGATTGGAAAGAAGACATATCGCCCTTTGGCAAAGTCATGGAAAATATTATATCAACGACAAAAATACATGGGGATGGCAACGTCCACGCCTGTTTTGTACAACAGAAGACCAGTTCACACAATCATTCATTTTACCCTACCTCATACCCATGCTGGAAAATGCCGGAGCCAATGTATTCACCCCCCGTGAACGGGATACACAAAAACAGGAAGTCATCGTCGACAATGACGGAAGCCTGAATGGATATGGCGGACAAGGCTCCCTCTATTTAGAAGTCAAAAGCCGGAAAGCACGTTGGCAACAGACAAACCAACCAGGATTTGCCCAACAGAAAAGAGTATATCAAGATAACGAAAATCCTTTCATTACCGGGACAGCCCGCTATGCCCAAACCGAAAAGAAAAAGGACAAGGCTTTTGTCGAATGGGTGCCTGACATTCCTGAAACGGGGGAATATGCCGTATATGTGTCTTATCAAACTCTGCCAAACAGTGTAAGCGATGCCAAATATCTCGTATTTCACAACGGAGGTGTCACTGAATTCAAAGTGAACCAGCAAATCGGCGGAGGCACCTGGGTATATCTTGGAACATTTGCTTTTGATAAAGGCAAAAACGATTACGGCATGGTAGTACTAAGTAATGAAAGCAAAGAAAAAGGCGTTGTCTGTGCCGATGCCGTACGTTTTGGCGGAGGAATGGGAAATATCGCACGTGGTGGAGAAACCAGCGGACTACCCCGATATCTGGAAGGCTCCCGCTATTTTGCACAATGGGCAGGTATGCCCTACCGCGTTTATAGTGGACGTGAAGGGAAAGATGATATGTCCGATGATATAAACTCTCGTTCCAAAATGATTAATTATCTGTCGGGAGGTTCCATCTTCAACCCAGAAGAGCAAGGACTGGGAGTACCCTTCGAAATGGCAATGGCATTACACAGCGATGCCGGTACCAACAAAGAAGACAAAATTGTCGGAACACTCGGCATCTATACTACCAAATTCAATAAAGGATTGCTTGCCGGTGGTACCAATCGGTATGCCTCGCGTGATCTTTCCGATATCATACTCACCCAACTCCAGCGCGATATCCGCTCCAACTATGCCATAGACTGGACACGCCGCAGCTTATGGGACCGTAATTATAGTGAAACCCGCCTTCCGGCAGTGCCTTCTACTATCATCGAACTGCTTTCACATCAGAACTTTGCAGATATGCGCCTCGGTCACGACCCCAACTTTAAGTTCACCGTAGGACGTTCCATTTATAAAGCTATTCTGCAATACCTTTGCAATCAGCATGGTAAGGATTATGTGGTGCAACCACTTCCCGTAAGCAACTTTTCCATCCGCTTCGGCGATAAAAAGAATACATTGGAACTCTCCTGGAAGGGTGAGGAGGATCAACTGGAACCTACAGCCAAACCACGTGAGTACATTGTTTATACCCGAATCGGACGCGGAGGATTTGATAATGGCGTACGTGTCAGCAGCCCTTCTTATACAGCCAAAATAGAACCGGGTATTGTCTACTCTTTTAAAGTAACCGCAGCCAATCGGGGGGGAGAAAGTTTTCCGTCCGAGATTCTTGCTGCTTATAAAGCCAAGAAGGAAAAAGGACGTATACTGATTGTCAACGGCTTCGACCGTATCAGTGGACCAGCAGTCATCGATACTCCTATTGAAGCCGGATTTGATTTAACAAAAGATCCGGGCGTACCTTATCTATATGACATTTCTCTTTGCGGCGCTCAAACCGAATTCTCCCGCAAGCAAACGGAAAAGGAGTTGGGACGCAGCAGCGACGAGTGGGAAGGATTAAAAATTGCCGGAAATACCTTCGACTACTCTTTCATACACGGAAAAGCAATACAGGCAGCCGGTAATTATAGCTTTGTATCATGCAGCGATGAAGCTGTAGAAAACGGGCGCGTCCCATTGGAGGTTTATAATATTGTGGATTACATTCTTGGACTAGAGAAAGAAGATCGTCAAAGTAACCCGGCTCGTAACACGTATTATAAAACCTTTTCTTCCCCCATGCAACGCGCATTGACATCATACTGTCAGTCCGGTGGTAATCTACTTATTAGCGGTTCCTACATCGGTAGCGATATGAATAACTCGCAAGGCGACCGGGAGTTTACACAGAATCTTTTGAAATACGCCTACGGCCAATCTATCACTGACAGCTATTCAGGAAATATCAGTGGGTTGGGACGTACATTCAGTATCCCCCGCCTGCCCAACGAATATGCTTATCCCGTAACTGCTCCGGAATGTATTCTTCCTACAGGTGGTGCTTTCCCCGTATTCACGTATAATTCCGGCAATCAAAGTGCTGCCATTGCTTATCAGGGCAATTACCGCACCTTCGTCATGGGATTTCCTTTTGAAAGTATCGAGAAGGAAACGGATCGTAATGCTATCATGGCCTCTATCCTGCAATTCCTCACCACAGATTCACGCAAATAAAAATAAAAAAAGGAAGAATAATCAATGAAAGTATGCATAATCTGTGGTGAAAAACTTATCTTTGCTCTCAGAGTATAAACCTTTAAAACATAAAAAAACTATGTACACTATACAAGCAAACCCCAGCGGTACCCGCAGTTTAGAAATATCCGAAGAAAATCTGGCTACTATTGAGAAATACGGCCTTTTCCGTCATCTTATTGACAGTAACGGCATTGTAGACGAGTCTGTTCTGGAGAAACTGAGACTGAATATCCGCTCCCTCATCGCATCACAAGAGGAGGACAGCAAAGATCTGCTCGACCTCTGCATCGACGTGATATACCACAACAACATGAAAGCCTTCGGATTACAACAGTTGATCAAGCTCTATCTGGAATGGCTTTCCAAGCAGGAACCCATAGAAGAGGAATCATGAAATGAAAACAATCGATACCTGTGGTCAAAAACTTTACAGTCCTCTCATCCCGGCAGTCAAAGCTATGTGCGAAACCGCGCCGGGTGAGAGGTTGGAAATTATTATGAATAACGCTGAGGCTTTCCAGGATTTGAAGGAATACCTCGCGGAACAGAGCATTGGTTTCCGAGAAATATACGACGAAGAACGGATGATCTTGCAGTTCAAGATGTAATAGTTAATCCGCAACTTTTTTCATAAAAGAAATTTCAATGCCCCTATACAAACACAGACGGGATACATTGCAGTGATGTTTCCCGTCTTTTTTATTCGACTATACTTCAAGCTAATACATCAGAAACATGAAAACACTCTATTTTTTCCTTCCACTCCTGATAATAATTGTAGCCACCCCATTAAGCGCACAAGATATTCCCGAATGGCATCTTGCCAAGATGGACAAATTAGGATTTATAGCTTCTTTTTATCAAACTCCTACAGCAAGTACGCTGACTGAAGGAGAATCTACGTGTTATAGCTTTGAAAATATTATAAACGAAAAAGATCATCCTAATAAATTATATCAAATCACGGTGTGGGAATCCTCTAACCCGACTGACAGTACTTATGCTGAATACAAAGAAGAAGAACTGACAACTCTTAAACTTCATAGTCAAGGATTGCGACTCATAGAAAAAGATATCATGCAAGGAAGAATGATTCCATTCAATTGCTATGTACTGCAAAGTAAGACCGGAGAATACACTCATTTTTACATAGGATCGGGTAAGAACAAAGTTTACACACTAGAAGTTATATGCAAAAAAGATGAAAAATATAATGCTGACTTGATACAATTCATACGCAGTTTCCAGATAACTCTTTATAATAATCAGATCAAAAGCATCAGTACCGACAGCCTAAGCTATACCATGAACTTTCCCTTCACCCCTAAGATTCAAAAAACAGATTCTCCGGAAGCTGGAATCAAATATCATGTAGTAGTTTCTGGCGAAGCCCCAAAGAAATCCGAAACAGGATATATGGGAGAACTGGAGGTAATCTCTCAGGTAAGTGTATCTCCTATAGAGGTATATGAAATATCTGAAATATGTTACAATACAGACCAACTGCCAGAAGAAATATCTTCCGAACAAAAAGAGTATTTCTGGAGAGAATTGATGCACATGATTATCAATGCCACTTCCCAAGGTAAACTACTCAAAAAAGAAGAAATGAAATCCGGAAATCCCGAAGGCATAGCTTTTACTTACACCGGAATAAACGGGATTAATTACCGTACATTTCTTTGCCGTGCATTTTATATCAAACGCAAATTATATATTCTTCAGGTTCTACTTCGATACAGGGACGAAGCTAATCACCCGGATGTTATCAATTTTTTGGATTCCTTCCGCATAAAGTAAATAGTAGGCCCTATCGCATAAGCAAAGGCACTTCAAACCAAAATGTAGACCCTTTGTTTACCTCAGATTCCAACCCTACCTTGCCTCCCAGGCTTCGAATGATAGTTTGCGAAAGCGTCAAGTCTAAACCTGTTCCCGGCACTTCATGATCCAACTTCTTAAAGCTGGTAAATACTTCTTGTTGCTCTTCTTCCGGTATTCCAATCCCGGTGTCGGACACATAAAAATGAACGGTATCCGTTTCCTTACATGTGGCAACCAAAGCGTATTTCACCTGATTTGGTAAACTTAATCGCATTATGAATTAGGTTTGCCATTACCTGAATGATGCGCTGATGTTCAGAATACATGATAATAGGTTGCAAGGAGGCTTCACAGATCAAATCAACTGAAGGGTTATTGGACAGTTTCACTTTAAACATGCCTTCCAGTTCTCTCAACAAGTCAATTATAGTCTTTTACACGGTGGAAAACAAGCGTTTCCTGCAGGAGAAACAAGCGTTCCCATTAAGGGAAACGCGAGTTTCCATGAGGGGAAACTGCCGTTCCCCGTAGCGGAAACGGATCTAAATATAGGAGGGGTGCGGCTGAAAAAAGGGCTACACCATTTGCCCAAAAGGGTGTAACCATGTACCCCAAAGGGTGTAGCTATATGCCTAAAAGGGTGTAGCCCTACCGGATAAAAGGTTATTTTACCCGAAATATGAGCGTAAGTTTCCTCTGAAAAAGGTTTTATCCGCTACTTTCCGGTATATTCCGTTCGTTTCCGAAAAGTCTATTTGATTGAAAACGCACCTTAAACGGATATTTTGAATCTTTTATAAGAGCATCACTACGCAATATCCTTTTTATTTTCCACATACGCTTTCTATTTGCATTTTCCTAATAAGGATTCCTTGCATTCTTTTTCATCAAGCACCGCACGATGGGGAAATCTCAATCCAGACATCATTATCTCATATCTCTGCACAAAACGATAACTGACAAATAAATTCTACTAATGGAAGTAAATATGGAGAACAAACAGCAGATTTTAAAGCTACGCTATGTTTGGTGGAAGATAAGTTATCTGATGTACCAACTTATTTTTCTAAGTAGATATTCATTATTAGTTTGTACTATAAATGGGCATTTAGCGGTGTGAATTGATACGCGGACTACGCGGAATAGACAGACGAACACGAATCCTAATTTTTCATCCGCAGATGACTTGTACAGCATAGCACTTAACTCCGCGTTAGTCTGCTTTATCCGCGTAATCCGCGTATCAATTCACGCCCCTAAATTATCATTTAATTATGATACAGTACTTAATATAATAACACATAAAATGTAAAAATTGCACATTTTCTGGTTGAACCTCATTTTATGCGTATCTTTGCAGCATGAAAGAATATCGACTGACTGATTGGTTGCCCACAACCAAAAAAGAAGTGGAATTGCGCGGATGGAACGAACTGGACGTTATTCTGTTCAGCGGAGATGCTTATGTGGACCATCCTTCTTTCGGGGCTGCCGTCGTGGGACGCATCCTCGAAGCGGAAGGCTTGCGCATAGCGATTGTGCCTCAACCCAATTGGCGAGACGATTTACGTGACTTTAAAAAGTTGGGACGTCCCCGCCTATTCTTCGGTATCAGTGCCGGCTGCATGGACTCTATGGTCAATAAATATACGGCAAACAAGCGTCTTCGTAGTGATGATGCCTATACACCGGATGCCCGCCCGGATATGCGACCGGAATATCCGTCCATCGTTTATACCCAAGTCCTGAAAAAACTCTATCCCGACATTCCGGTTGTTTTGGGAGGCATTGAGGCAAGTATGCGCCGATTGACGCACTACGATTACTGGCAGGATAAAGTACGCAAAAGCATCCTCATAGATAGTGGAGCCGACTTACTGATCTATGGAATGGGAGAAAAGCCACTTGTGGAACTGGCAAAAAGAATGCAGCAGCAGGCTGATACCGGCTTGCCCCTGCAATATGACATCTCACAAATAGCCTATCTTTGCAAGACAGCGGAATTTGTGCCGGAAGAAGGAGATATCCGCCTTTACTCTCACGAAGAGTGTCTGAAAGATAAGAAAAAACAAGCTGCCAACTTCCGCCATATTGAAGAAGAGAGCAATAAATATGCAGCCTCACGCATTACACAGGAAGTGGATGACCTGACCATCGTTGTCAATCCGCCTTATCCTCCGCTGACGGAAGCAGAACTTGACCACTCCTTCGACTTGCCCTATACCCGGTTGCCTCACCCCAAATACAAAGGCAAACGTATTCCGGCTTATGACATGATCAAGTTTTCCGTTAATATCCACCGCGGCTGCTTCGGTGGCTGTGCTTTCTGTACTATCTCGGCGCATCAGGGAAAATTCATTGTCAGCCGTAGTAAAGAGAGTATCTTGAAAGAGGTGAAAGCATTAATGGAACTCCCTGACTTTAAGGGATACCTGAGCGACCTTGGAGGCCCTTCGGCCAACATGTACCACATGAGGGGGAATGATGAAGCCCTTTGTAAGAAGTGCAAGCGTCCGTCATGTATTCATCCCAAAGTATGCCCGAATCTGAACAGTAGTCATCGCCCATTACTTGATATTTACCATGCTGTGGATGCACTGCCCGGCATCAAGAAGTCATTTATCGGAAGTGGTGTACGCTATGACTTGTTATTGCATCGGAGCAAAGATCCGGAAACCAATAAAAGCACTGCTGAATATACCCGTGAATTGATAGCCCGACACGTCAGTGGACGTCTGAAAATAGCTCCAGAGCATACCAGCGAACGAGTGTTGAGCATCATGCGCAAACCCTCATTCAGCCTGTTCCAGGAATTCAAAAAGATATTCGACCGCATCAATCGCGAAGAAGGATTGCGGCAACAGCTCATCCCTTACTTCATCTCCAGCCATCCCGGCTGCCGGGAAGAAGATATGGCAGAACTGGCCGTCATTACCAAACGTCTTGACTTCCAACTGGAACAGGTACAAGACTTTACCCCTACCCCAATGACTGTGGCCACCGAAGCATGGTACACCGGCTTCCACCCTTATACTCTGGAACCTGTATTTAGTGCCAAAACTCCACGGGAAAAGTTAGCTCAACGTCAGTTCTTCTTCTGGTATAAACCGGAAGAACGGAAGAATATCATCAACGAATTGCGACGCATCGGACGGCAAGATTTGATTGACAAACTATATGTAAAACGATAAATACGAATCAGGCATGAAAAAATTCATCATTTTCCTTATTGTCTCCCTGAGTTGCACAAACTCACTCTTGCAAGCACAAGATCTTTTACCGCAAGAATTTAGTGTATCATTGGGAGGAGGACTGACCTTGCCGTATGTAGATGGAAATCGTAATGACTTCTTTAACAAAAACGGAAATCGTGCGGGATATAACCTAACGACTGAAGGACGCTATTACTTCATGCCGAATTTCGCTTTGGGACTTCAGTATGATTACCTGAGAATTGCTCATTCTCCGGATAAGATGCATTTACATTACATACATCCCAACATCACCTACCGTTACTTATGGAGTAATGGCAATCAAGGTGTTTTCCTTTCATTCGGTATCGGTTATATGAACTACGAGGAGCGTACATACCAGAGAAATACCAAGAAAGGATTTCTTTTCAATAGAGGATATTGCGGCCTGTCAATCGGCATGGGTTACGAATTCTATATTTCGAAAAAAATATCCGGAGTGTTTCGTGCCGATATTCTGACGGCAGACTGGTTTGCCAATCCGGATGCCCGACTTTACAATCCGGATGATTATGATGACGGAATAGATCACAGTTGGTTCAAGAACAATATTACGTTCTTCAATATAGGTTTCGCCATACAGTTCGGACGATAACAGAATCTCCCGCCAACACATAAGAAAAAAATCCCCTTCCACATCCATATAGTTCTATTAATAGAGAAACGTATGGGCATGGAAGGGGATTCTATTACTTAATCAGTTTGTATAATTCGCTGCCAGCCAATAGGAAAGCACCTACACCATATACATCAGTAGCATCACGTCCTGCAGCCTTGGGAGCAGCCCCTACAGGTTGTATATATCCCAACTTACCATCTGTATGTACGGCTTTGACTAATGACTTCCAACCTTTTTCAAGCACAGGCTTATAAGTACGTTTTGCCAGGTATTCATTTCTGAGTCCCCACGCAATTCCATAGCACATAAAAGCAGAACAACTATTTTCAGGCATATCGTAAGAATCCGGATCCAGCAAGCTTGTGCGCCAGTCACCGCCCTCGCATTGGGTTTTACGTACAGCCTCAGCCATTTTCACAAACAGTTGAATATAGTAGTTACGCGAGTCACAATCTATTGGGAGATTATCTATAATCAAAGGAAGTCCGGCAAACACCCAACCGTTACCACGTCCCCAAAATTGTTTGGCTCCGTTCTTCTCACGCATAGGAATCCGCTTATTGTCCCTATAAAAAAGTGAATATTCTTCATCATACAATGAATCTACACATTCTTTATATTCACTATTCATATAATTCAAATAAACATCATCCCCTGTCATTGTATACAGAGCCGCATATACCGGCGGTGCCATGAACAATGCATCCGCCCAAGACCAGCGTTCCAAAGTTCCCACTGCATCCGTTTTCAACAAAGGGGCTTTCGAAGGATGAGTTGCCACATAATATGCCCGCTCCATCACCGGCTGCAACATCCGTTTATCTCCCAGTTTGCGGTACATTTCAATAAATGCCTGTCCCACACAAATATCGTCTGCATGATAAACACGATCCCACATATTCCAATTGTATTTCTCACCAATTTCACGTACAAAGTCATAACATGTCTCATTGCCGGAGATCTTCCCCCATTCGGTCATCCCCCGGTATAATGCACCGTTTGTCCAATCCAAGGGATGATGTTTCACCTCTTTTTGATGATTGATCTGCCATTTGGCTACTGCATCGCAGACTTTCATAATATCAGTTTTCTTCATGTCAGCTGAAAACTGCTGAGCATATAAGCTACAACCTACTGAAAACAAAAACAGAACTAAAATTTTCTTCATGGTTTTAAATAATTTATTATTCAACTTCAAGCGCCGGTACATTCTGATCGGCTCCCGGATATCCTAAATTCTGATTTATACGACCTCTGGAGTTAGAAGCAATCGCATTCTCCGGTACAGGCCATAATATATGATAAGGCTTAATGGTATAAATATTGATGCCATTATGATTGATCTTTTCACGGAAGAAGTTATTATATCTCATCATTCGGTCATAGTAATAATTCTTCTCTGGAATATCGCTAAGTGAATACCCATTCAATCCCTTTTCTGCCATGATAAAAGCCACACGAGTCAATTCCGTCTTCCGAGGCTCTTCAAAAAACAATTCTCTAGCACGCTCATCCAGTATATATTCAATAGTTACTTGCTGAGAGTTCGTTAGCTCTTTTGCATTAGCACGCATCCGGATTTTATTAATATCATTCATGGCTGCATCCATATTTCCTTTCCAATAATAAGCTTCTGCTCTCAGTAAATAGGTCTCGGCCAAACGGAATACATACCAATCTGTATATCCTCCCTGAGGAGTATCAGGCTTATTATCTTCAGGTACAAAAGTCTTGTAATGCATCATAGGACTCCAAGCATAGATAGTATCTACACAATACTTTTTTTGTAAAGGTTGACCATAATATTTAGATGCCGGATTATTATAGACCATATCCTCCATATTCAACCAATTTGGAGCTGTATGGCGATAATCTTCTTTGGAGTCCCAAATTTCATAGTTAAAATAATTAGTCGTCCTGATTCTACCGATTCCGCGTCCCACTTGTCCTATTTGGGGTTGCCCTGCCGCTTTATCCATTGTGCCACGTTTACCATCCGGATCATTGTTAGTATTTGCATTCCACCAGCAAGGTACAAGATCTCTCATCCGATAAGACCCGGTAGAGGTTCCCCCTTCCGTCAATCGTTTATCCTCAACCAGGAAGATGCCTTCCAGATTTTCAGAAGAATTGATATTCTCCCGATTAAAAAGATCACTTATTATATTATATTGAGCATCCGATATATTGACCCCGAATCTTTTTTCCATCAGTTTATGTTGACTATGATCTATGACAGCAGTAGTAGCAGCGACAGCTCCGTCAAAATCACAACATGCCAAACATATTTTAGCTAGCAGATGATTTCCTGCTGCCTTGGAAACAGCACCATGAGGAGCACTCTCCGGCAGATAGCGGGTGGCAAACATCATATCCTCTCGTAAACGTTTCAAAATACTACTACGTGTATGCGAATAGAAATCTAATTTAGGAGTTGTGACTTCTTTATCAATAAAGGGTACATCTCCAAACTGATTCACCAGTTTATAATACCAATAAGACCTATGAAAATACCCTTCAGCCAGAATTGTATTTTTATCATTTTCAGTTATCTCATCCGCAGCCTGTACACGAGATATTATTGTATTTGCTTTCTGAATAGCACTATAGCCTTTACTCCAGAAAGTACCAATCTGAGAATCTCCATAAGCACCCGGCTTTAGCTGAATTTCAAAGTTTTTTAAAGTTTGAGCAACGATATTACCAGCTACAGCAACATCAGAAGTCATCAACTCTGTGCAGGCATAAGAATTATTGCCTATAAACTCCGGACGTATCATTGCACGACAAGACACCAAAGCGCCCTCTAATCCTTCTTTCGTCACATAGGTATTTTCAGGAGAATAGAATGACAAAGGTTCCGGCTTTAGCCAATCATTACAAGAAACCAAACATGCAGTACACAAAAATGCAGAGAATGCATAATGTACCTTCCTTAATATTATTTGTGTTTTCATATCTATACTTTTATAATGAGAAATTAATACCAAAAGTAAACGTACGCGGTGCCGGAGATAAGGATTCCGGATCCCAATAATTCCATCCTGTTATCAATAAAGGATTAGAAACGTTTATATAAACACGAGCATTAGAGACGCTCCATTTAGAAGATATTTTATTAGGTATTCTATAAGCTAACGAAACTTCTTGCAAACGTACATACGAACGGTTTTTATAAACATTGAATGACGGAGATTTTGTATTCGAACCTAAGCGTGCAAATTCATTGGTAGGATTCTCCGGAGTCCAATAATCATATTTATAAGCATTTACGCGGTCATAATAATAATCTGTTGGATGAGAATAATGACTATTAGAAGACTTATGTCCAAGATCTGAGCGAATAAAGAATGAAAAGTCCACGCATTTAAAGAACTCCATCGTATTACCAATACCGAATGAAAAACGAGGACGCTTATATCCTTGAAATACTTTATCATCTTCCGGAAGATATTCTCCGTCATTATTTACATCCCATATTTTAAAATCACCCGGCTCTTTACCATACTTGGCAGCCTCTTCACGTTCATTTTCTTGCCATACTCCCAAAACTTTATAATCATAAATTTCATCTAAAGCATGTCCAATATACCATCCATTCTGAATATCATCATCTTCTCTCTGTCCTATTACATTTCCATCTTTATCCAGCACATCTACCATTTCCCCATACAAATGGGCAATTTCATTCCGGTTAAGAGAAGCAATGAAAGAAGAAGACCATCTGAAATTCTTATGATCGATATTAACTGAATTTAAAGACAATTCAAAACCCTTATTACGAACTTCTCCCAAATTAGTTGTTACTCCGGAAAAACCAATAATATCCGGCAAAGAGCGAGTTAACAGCAAATCTTTTGTAGACATATAATAAGCCTCCACTGTTCCATTCAAACGATTACCCAGAATTGCAAAGTCAAAACCTATATTATATGCTTCAGTCTTCTCCCATTTCAAGTTTTCATTGGGAAGACGAGTGGCATAAATCCCAATAACTGTACTTCCGTTATGCAGATATTTCTCCGAATCCAAATTTGCCAAAGCAGCATAACGTCCGATGCTCCGGTTTCCATTGATACCCCAAGATAAACGAAGTTTCAAATTATCAATCCACGAAATCGCTTTCATGAAGTTTTCCTCATTCATTCTCCAACCAAATGCAAATGCAGGAAAATTAGCATATGGATTATTAGAACCAAAAGCCGAATAACCATCACGTCGGAAAGAAGCGGTAAACAAATAGCGATCCATTAAATTATAGTTCAGTCTTGCCATCATAGCATTTCCCGTATCTACTGTATCATCACTCCCTACAACCGGATTCGTACCATTTGCAACAGCATGCCAGCCCAGCACCTCAGAAGGAGTAAGATTGGAATTTTCTGCTTTATCAGACCAAGTTTCATTTTTTTCAAGATTAAACAATAGAGTCAAATCAAGCTTATGAATTTTATTGAATGTATGGTTCCACCTCAAAATATTGTCAAGCATCCAGGAATGTGCGCTATTATTACGCCGCACGGCATGCCCCTTATACTTTTCACCAGCCATGCTGGTAGACGGATCAAAATAATGATTTTTTTGCCAATTGTTATAGTCCGAATAGCTCATTTCATAAACAAATCCCCATGGCAATGTAATCTTTGCATTCAATGTAGCATTGAATGTCTGAGTCACATTGAAACGATCACGCTGTTCATAATTAGCGAAAGGATTCGTACTCATGTTATCGTCATTAGGATAGAACTTCAAAGAACCATTCTCTTCATATTTGCTGCCCCAAGGACTAGCTTGAATAGCTTCTTCCCAATCAACTTCATCTACACTTTCATTACGAGTGGCATAATGTGCTTGCAAGCCGACCTGAAGCCAATCTGTAACATTTACTTTCAAATTTAAACGCGAACGGATAGTCTTATATTGGTCTCCTACTACAATACCTTGATTATTAATGCTTCCTAATGACCAATAGTAAGAAACTCTGTCATTCTTTCCAGAAATACTTACATTGTAATCCTGACGCAAAGCGTTTTGAAAAGAAGCATCATACCAATCCGTTTCTCTACCTGCCAGATAATTATCTATTTCTGTAGTAGAAAAGGCCAAACGATTCAACCAAATCTCTGCCAGATTTGAATCTGCCGAAGCCCCTGTATACGATAACCAGGTATTCAGATCAATTCCTTGCGGCAAATTGTCCGGATTGTGGAAGTATCCCAAAGGACGAGATGGATTGCTCCGGATTTTTTCATCCCTTCTCATAACCATATATTCCTGCCCATTAAAAGGACGCTGATTACGAGTCAAATTCTGCATACCTATCTTCATATCAAAATTGATGACCGGCTTTCCTTCATTACCCTGTTTTGTTGATATGACGACCACCCCCGAAGCCGCACGTGATCCGTAAACAGCTGCAGAACTACCATCTTTCAAAATATCAATCGTTTCAATATCACTGGGATTGATATCCACCAAATCGCCATTAAAGATAACTCCGTCCAATACAATCAGAGGAGAATTACTGGCATTAATGGATTTCTCACCACGAATCAGCATAGAACCACCCCCTTTGGCAGAAGTTCCGAACCCTGCAGAAAATCCTGCCACCGTACCACGCAGCATTTCAGCTACACTAGTTACCGACTGCGTCGTATTTTCTGTAGAGATACGGGTTATTGCTCCAGTGAGATCTTTTTTTCTCATCGTTCCATAACCAACAACAACAACCTCTTCCAATTGAGCGACATCTTCTTCCAGTTCCACGTTAATCACATTCTTTCCATTAACTGTAACCTCTTTAGACTGATAACCAATAAATGAAAAAACGAGAGTCTCCTTGGAATTTTCCAATGTTAACCGATAGTTACCATCAATATCAGTGATAGTACCAGCTATTTTCCCTTTCACTTGCACAGTTGCTCCTATGACGCTTTCGCCATTGGATGTTACTTTTCCGGTAACTACAAAATTTTGCGCATAAACACCTGTTGACCAACTGATTAAGCTAAAAAACAGGCACAATTTCATAAACAATTTGTGTTTCACATGCATAGTTATTAATATTTAAATGGTTAATACTAAAACCCTGTGGTTATTTTATACTGTATCACATTCTTGTCAGATTCAAAATAAGCGATATCCGCATATCCATTTCTATAGGGAATTCGTTTCTGCTTCCTCTGTATGGTAGCATTTTGAGGTGATATGGCCTGAAAACAAATTTGACCATCACGAGACTGCAATATCACTTTCCCATTTTGAAAATCAATTTTAGTTTCTTCCATACCATCATTTATTAACATGGGGTAACATGCCCGCACCTTTTTCACATTCCCTTTCAGAATATCACGCACAGTAATTCCGGTATGATCAATATAAACACGTTGCGAAATCTGAGTAACTCCATCAAATCTACCAGTATAAACGACTTCAAATGCAACTCCGTCTACAGATTGTCTAACATTCCTCACATCTATTTCAGGAAGTTTACTGCCTTTGTATGCAGAAAAGTAAGATGTATCCGGAAATAATATGTTAGTATATTCCGCTAAGCGATATACTCCACCCGTAGCATCATGCCATTCAGGTCCAACTGCATACAGTTCTCCACCTAAATCCTGCTTCTTCTTGTTATCCCATTTATGAGGAATTCCATCCGAAGGACCTAACTGTGGATTTGAATTCTTCAGATGTATTCTGATGAGTCCTGTTGCATTATAACGAGGATCTCCACTGAGCTCATACTCAACATAGTTTCCGCCAGAATTAGCAAAAACCTTATGGAACACGTCTTTCATAACCAAAACATATCCACCGATATCGGCCGGAGACGGAGATTCTTTAATAGAATTATCAGTATATAAATAGGCAACACACATTAGCCAGCATGCCAACAGATTATACTGTGATTGCGCTGAATAACTTTCATACCCATGCATCACTTCGATAGGAAAACGGTTTTTCACAATAAATCCGCTTCCATCTTCTCTTATCCATCTTCCGATGCTCCTAAGTGCTAAATGCGCAGCTCGTTTAAAGGCGCCTGCTTCCTGCTCTTTTCCTAAAGCTGCATATTGTGAAGCGTAAATCTCATAAGTCACGGTTGCCGCTGCTTCATTCCAGATATGTTGAGCACTTCTGCCGCCTGTCGGCACCTCTCCATAAGGCGATTGCATGAAAAGAGAAGTCCATGCTCCCAAACATAATTTGCGGGAATAAAAATCAAAAAACGTTCCGTTATATCCTTCCGCCAAAATAGAAGCCATAAACTGCCTCGTAAACTCATCATACACCATTGGCGGATTAGTCTTATTATCTATATACAAGCCAAACTCAGACATATATTGCTGCTGGTGTTCCAGATGAATATGAAAGAAATCTTTGTGATCGTTAATCCCTTTTTTTAACCGTAAATATTCACCAGCTAAAGCCACAACATTGTGATTATAACAGATTTTCTTACGCTTCAAGTTATCCCGATATAGCACATACGGATCAATTTCAGCCATTTTTTCGTGCCAGACAATCATTTGTGCTTCAGAAACCAATCCTTTATAAAGATCCATCGCCAGCATGATAGGCTGAATAAAGAATTCACCATGGTGATGGGCACACCTGTTCTCATGCATCTCACTCACTGAACAATCCAAAGCCTTTATTCCACTCTTTACCAAGGCATCATCTTTCAAGTATCCCGTTTGAGCCAGTAACCCTATAGACAGAGCATAGCAAGGAGTCGAGTATTGCCATTCGATTTTATAGACCGGATCAATAATTGCTCCCGTCACTTTATCCTGACAAGACGCAAATGCACGAACCTGGCATTCTATCAATCTCAAATATTCATTATTATCTAATCCTGATGATTGAAAATCAACTACCCGCTTCTGATTCTTCAAAAAAGTTTCTACCAACTGCCCTAATTGAGGATTATCTTCCCGAATATTTTGTTCAGCCAATAACATATTATTTATATCTCTTAATGAAGCAGCATCTACCTTCGATGCGAATATCAAAAGACATAAACTGCCCCAAATGATTTTATATAAAAGCTCCGTTTTCATGGTTTTATAGCTTTATCAAGTTTCACATCTGGATTTCCACACCATATCTTCTTTCCAGTCCATTCGGCATACGAAGTATTCCAAAATTCATCAATAGTAGAAAGTCCCAATGCCGCAAAAGCTGCTGTACACAGATAGAGACTTCCCGTAGATATATATCTTTCAGCTATTTGTGGTTGATGACCTGCAAATCCTAATGTCAGCCATCCATCTGCATCAAAATTCCCTTTAACCGACATGTGTTTCTTTATAACAGCTGTCAGAGCACATCTAACCTGTGCCTTTGTAACCGATACCGGCAACAAATCTTTCAATGCAGCTTGGGATAGTACATGAAACGTCCCGAACCTATAAGCTATTGACCGGCCTATCACCGGATAAGCTCCATCCGGAGAAATCATTCTTTCTTGTTGTTCTGCATATCTGGAAAAGCGCTTTTTCTCCAACTGATAAAATTCTTCTTCACCTTTTGCATACTTTTGCATTACTTCCAGCACATCCAATAACATAGGATGGATCACATAGCTATTATAATAATCCATATGTAAATCTACCCCATCTCCATACCATCCATCACCTTTATACCATTCCTTGAAACGCATAATGGCATAGTTAACAGGTTCCATATTACATTCTCCTGTTAATTCCAGTAAAGTAGCTTCTACCATGGCTGAAAATAATAACCAATTACTCTCTATCGGTTTTATCTTACGTATCTGCTGCAATGCGTTCAATACGTTCTGCCGAGTCTTGTCCGAAAGATTTCCCCAAATTTGTTTAGGGGCACGTAATATCCCCTGACAGAAAAAAGCAGCATCCACCAACGGTTGTCGTGTCACCACAAAGTTTAAATAATCAGGAGACTCGGGATTGAAACCATTATCTATGGAGAGAAGCATCAGACGTATATACTTATTTCTCAATCTTCCCTCTTCTGTTTCATCAGGGCCAAGTTCCAGCCAGGGAGCCATACCAACTAACAAACGCCCCAAAGCTTCTAAATGAGTAGTACGTGTATTGGGAGGATTCAATGCACCGGATATAGTTTCTACCGGCATATTCTTCTTCAGTTCTCCCTTACTCATATTTTCTAATACCGGGTCCGCTATTTTTGTCAATACAGTAACCCAATAAGCACGATCCTCCAAGCCTGATGGATTTTGTGAATAACCACATAAGCTTATTAACAGGAACAATGCACAAGTAAGAATATTCTTTTTCATGATTCTATAGTATATTGATTATGGTTTCATAAATTTATCAATGGGAAACTCTTCCCCGGAAAAGGCTTTAATGCTGGTCCACGGGGAAAGAGGAGCTGTCCAGAAAACATCATCTGCCGGCAAACCTAGAGGAAGAAAACCTAAAGAACAGAGATAGACACAAGGAGTTGATAAATAAGAATCACCTAATTCTGGCTGTTCACCACACACTCCAATCGTTAACCAACCATTTTTATCAAAGGTACCCGGCTGTTCAAATAAACGCTTCAACATGGCAGTCATTGCCCCCCGTACTTGGCCCACTTTTAAACTTGATGGAAGTTGATGAAATAATGCACTGGCTCCCAGAACTTGAAAAGCTGCCGAACGATAACTTACTGAACGTCCCAATACCGGATAACTTCCATCCGGTGCAATCATGCGTTCCTGAATTTCCGCATATCTAACGAAACGTTTCCACTCTTTGTCTAAAAGTGTCTGATAAGATGAATCATATTTCACTACAACCTTTAAAACCTGTAACAACATAGGATGAATGACATAACTATTGTAATAATCCAAATGAAAATTCTCCCCATCTCCATAAACTCCGTCTCCCTTATACCATTGTTCGTGTGATGAAATAGCCTTCTCTATAACTTCAAAATTCCATTCATTACCGAAACTTTTCAATCCACATTCCACCATCGCAGAAAACAATAGCCAATTATTATTTCCCGGCTTCATTGTACGTGTCGATTTCCATTGTTCTATTAAACGTTGTTGAGTCTTATCATCAAGATTTCCCCATAACTGAGTGGGTGCCTGTAACAATCCTTGTATCAAAAAGGCACTATTCACCAAAATCTGCCGTGTGGCTGTGCTATTAAAATAATCATCAGCATGAGGGTTTACAGAATTCTTCAACCCCTTACAGACCATTTTAATATATTTATCACGCAATTGTCCTTCTGCTGTTTTATCTGGTCCCAATTCCAACCATGGTGCTATTCCTGCTATTGTTCGTCCCACCGACTCCATATGTGTAACAAACTCCCTGCTACTAGCTTTCGCAGATGAAGAACGTCCAACAGGAATATTCTTTTTTAACTGGTCCTTACTCAAATTACTCAAAACCGGATCTGCTATCTTTAATAGCGTATGTACCCAATATTCTCTATCACTTTGGGAAGCACCTTGCCCTTGTACAGCAGAAATTGCCATAAAAGAAAAGAAAAGAGCTGATGCAAATTTAATCAGTTGATGTGTCATAGCTTTATTTTTAGATTATAACTCGTGGTTACAAAACTATGGAAAAAAACAAATTTCAAATAAGATAGAAATTCTAATATATATCCATTTCATCCACAAAATCCCTCCTCCACTAAAAAGGACAATATTGCTATTATTTGAACGATTGTATTATCGAATCTAAAAGCGAAGCATTATTTTTGTACCACAATCAGTAATAAATATACTATGAGAAACGTCATACTGTTAACACTTTACATACTAATAGGAAATATATCCGGTACATCTCTTTATGCAAATAACAGCATAAAATTACATGCATCGCATATATCCATTAATAAAGGAATGCATCAGTCGACAATTCATGCCATGTATCAGGATGAGTTTGGAATGATATGGTTTGGTACCAAAAGAGGATTAGTAAGATACGATGGAACTCAAATGAAATTCATACAAAAACTTTATAATGACATTCCTGATGCAGAAGAGTTGGTACGTTCCATTACGGGGGATCAAAATGGCAATATTTATATAGAGACACGTTCAGGCATTATAGAGTATAACATAAAAAAAGATCATTTCCGTAAAATAACCCCTTATTCACAATGCATGTACTATTCGGACTCTTGCTTATGGATAGGGTATAAAAATACAATCTACCAATGGAAGAACAATATATTAAAACTGCATTTGCAGTTACCAAAGGAATCTTGCATTATAGATTGCATCACTGAAACATCTCAAGGAAATCTGTACATAGGCACCAGAGACGACGGTATATTCCTCATCAGAAGGAATAAAGACACAAAACAGATGTTGGCTAATATCAACCAGATACGCCAATTATACATTGATTCAGAACAAAAGATATGGGTCGCTACCCGAAGGAACGGATTATTCCTCATAGATAGTGATGAAAATATCAAAAATTTTAATTATTCAGAAAACAGCAATAATTGCATATCAAGTGACATTGTACGATCTATATGCGAAGACAATGCAGGTAACTTATGGATTGCCACTTTCAATGGATTAAATAAATATGATAAAAAAGAAAGAAAGTTCCTCCAATATGAGTTTATTAACGAAAATGCCTATACCCTAAATGATGCATCTATCTATTGCTTAATGAAAGATCAACAAGGAACTATTTGGAGCGGTTCGTTTTATGGTGAAATAAATTGCTTTCACCCGGAGCACAGTACATTCTCCTATCATTTTGTCACTAAAGATATAATGCCATCCTCCCCATCTAAACATGCAATCTTCGGAAAAACAGTAGAAGATAATGAAGGGAATTTATGGATGGCAACAGAACGAGACGGATTATATTTTTTCAATACACACACCAAAGCTTTGAAAAAGCTACCATTCACAGACAACGTGCAAACCTTATATCTGGATAAACCCAAAAACATCCTATGGATCGGAACATTACTTGGCGGACTAAAAAAATATGATCTGCAAACTCAATCCACTCAGGTATTTCTCAGAAACGTATTACACAACAATAGCATCAGAGAAATTATCCCTTATAATGATTCCCTAATCATAGCTACGCATAACGGCATCAGTATATTTGATACTCATACAAATAAAAGTACCATCCTCTCTTCAGAACAGATAGATTTACAGAGAATGTCTGTGACAACCATCCTATTAGACTCCCAAAAACAACTATGGATTGCTGTTCAGAATCAATTACTTTGCTATAACCTACTCAATAAATCATGGCAGCATATTTGTATTCGTAAATCAGAGAACTGTATAGTCAACAAGATTATTGAGAATCGGAATGGAGATATCTTAATAGGAACCTCCAGACATGGAATATTTCGGAAAAGAAAAGGAGAAGCAGAATTAGAACCTTTTGCCACAGATGCCATCTTGATGAAAGACATTATAGATATGTGTGAAGATAAGTATGGTGGTATTCTTATTGTTACCAATGAAGGACTCATTTATATAGATAATGAAGAAGAAATTACCAATATTGATAAAAACCGATTCTTATCTACTTTCCAGGTAAATAGCAACTGCTTATTTCTGGACCGAAACAATAATGTCTATTTAGGAGGAATCAATATGTTCTGTTCATTCCCTTTAAAGCAAATTTTCAACAAACCAGAACATTATCAAGTAGGTATATCTGAATTCTCCGTCAATGATACTCCCTTGGAGGTAGACTCAACCGGAAAAACACTTAAGCAATCCATTCTTTACACTAACAGGATTGAATTGCCTTACGATCAGCATGCCATAGGAATCAGAGCATATACCAATAACTATGCCGCCTCTTTTACCTGTGGCATTAAATATAAACTGGAACCTTTTGACAAAGAATGGAAACGCACCAATAGTTTAAATGAAATAAGCTATACCAATTTATCACCAGATAAATACATATTACATATTCAAGGAGATGTAGCCTTAGCCAACGGAGAATTTCCGGAGCGCAAACTCGATATCATAATAAATCCTCCTTTTTATCAAACCCCTCTTGCTTACATATTATATATTCTATTAACCATTCTATTACTATACGAAGCATACCAAGTAATCATCTTACGTTCATCTCTAAAAATAGAAAAGGAACAGAAGCGAAATATGGAACAACTCAATCAAAGCAAACTACGTTTCTTCACTAACATATCTCATGAATTCAAAACACCCTTAACACTTATATCCAATCAAGTCGAACTATTATTACAGAGTAAAAATATACCTCCAAAGCTAAATACTAAGTTACTAAATATTTGGAGAAACATCACCAGATTAAATCAACTCATCATAGAGCTGATGGAATTCAGAAAACAAGAACAGGGTTTCACTCCTTTAAAGGTAAACTGTTATAATTTAATAGACATAGTGAATAATGTGGTAGACTCTTTCAAAGAGTATGCACAAACAAGAAAAATAAACCTAACTTTACTTGCCGGACAAGATGATATTTCTTTTTATTTTGATAAACAGTTAATTGAAAAAGCACTGTTTAATTTGTTATCCAATGCTTTTAAATTTACTCCAGAAAATGGCAGTATTTTCGTACGAGTAAAATATGAAAGCATGAAAGTTTCATTGGAAATCTCAGATACAGGTGTAGGCATTAATACCAGAGAGCTAGAAAATATATTCATCCGGTTTTACCAAACAGATAATACTTGTTTCACTAATAATATCGGAACTGGAATCGGCTTGGCCTACACAAAAAATATAGTAGAGGCCCATAAAGGAGTAATCACAGTTAAAAGTATTAAAGGAAAAGGTAGTTGTTTCACTATACAACTGCCTACTGATATACAATATCCTCCCAGCAATATTCAGGAAAATTTGCCTATCATAGAAGATTACAACCTCAATGCAGTTGGTTTCATCTCCACAGATACACTGGAAGGAGCAGAAGAAGAAAGAAAGGAAAATAGTGAAAAGTATTATAAGCTATTAATTATAGAAGATAACCAGGAACTCAGGCAACTACTCACAGAAGTATTTTCTGACCTCTACAATGTCGAAACAGCAGAGAATGGTAAAAAAGGATATGAAAAAGCTCTCTCTGTTATACCCGACATCATTATCAGTGATGTTGTTATGCCGGAGATGTCCGGAACAGAGTTATGTCAGAAACTAAAAAACAATATAAAGACTTCTCACATTCCCATCATTTTATTAACATCACAAACAGCTTCTGAATACATTATTGAAGGTTTGAAAATTGGAGCAGACGACTATATCTGCAAGCCTTTCAGCATTAAACAATTGATTGTCAGATGTAATAACTTAATCAATCTACGCAGAACATTACAACAAAAATATGCTAAAGAAAGCAATTCCAGCAGTGAATTAATTGCCACATCTACATTAGATCAGACTTTATTAGATAAATCTATCGAGTTAATAGAAAATAACCTAGAGAATCCCGTGTTCAGTGTTGATTTCCTAGCACAAGAGCTCTGTATAGGACGTACCAAATACTTCACGAAGATAAAAGCAATCACAGGTATGACACCTAACGAATTTATTATAAACATCAAACTTAAATTAGCTTACCGGAGTATTGAACAACAACCGGATATCTCTATTACAGAACTCGCTATGCAATTGGGGTTCAGTTCTACCAGCTATTTCATCAAACGATTTAAAGAATTTTCCGGAATGACACCTAATCAGTACAAGCAAAAGATAAATGAGAATGGCACAGCATAGCAAATTATCCTTCCTCCACCTGCATCGCCACAATCTCCTGTAAAACGCCAACAGCCGTTTCTACATTCTTCACATCTTTTACCAGCATACTGCGACGGGTATTCTGCTCACGCAGATCGCAACGGCGGGTATATTTCATCATATAAGCAATGACTTTACCAAACGCCTGACTCTGATAGTACGGACTATCCGGATTAGAAACAAAGAACAATGACATACGTCCTCCCTTGAGAAAAACCTTCTCTGCACCAAGACGTGCAGCAAGGCGGCGTAAAGGTACAATCCGTAGTAGTTCTTCCGTTTCTGACGGGATAGGACCAAACCGGTCTATAAGACGGGTACGGAAATCCTCCACATCTTTATCCAACGTCAGACTATCTAATTCGCGGTAAAGCAACATACGTTCGCTACTACCTGTAACATAAGTGGCAGGAAGCAACAATTCCAGGTCACTCTCTACCTGACATTCATCTACAAATTGCTCTCCACTGATGACGCCACCCTCCGCTTTCAGTTCTTCGGCATAAAGTTCTGCAAATTCGTCCGTCTTCAGTTCATGTACAGCTTCCGACAGTATCTTCTGATAGGTTTCATAACCCAGATCGGCAATAAAGCCACTCTGTTCCGCACCGAGCATATTGCCTGCACCACGAATATCGAGATCCTGCATGGCTATGTGAATTCCACTGCCCAAGTCACTGAAATTCTCAATAGCTTGCAGACGACGCCTTGCTTCAGGAGTCAGGGAAGAAAGCGGAGGAGCCAACAAATAGCAGAATGCTTTCTTATTGCTTCGTCCTACACGACCACGCATCTGATGCAAGTCACTCAGTCCGAAATTCTGTGCCTGATTGATGATAATGGTATTGGCATTCGGAATATCAATGCCGCTCTCTATAATTGTAGTGGCTATCAGCACATCATAATCATAATTGACAAAGCCGAAAATAATCTTTTCCAATTCGGTTGGCTCCATTTGTCCATGCCCGATGGCTATACGGCAATCCGGAATATGCCGTTCAATCATCGCTTTTAATTCAGGCAAATTAGAAATACGGTTGTTTACAAGAAAGACCTGTCCGTTCCGGCTCATTTCAAAGTTAATAGCATCCACTATAACTTCCTCATTAAAGGTATGCACTTCAGTCTGAATAGGATAACGGTTTGGAGGAGGCGTTTGAATAACGCTCAGGTCACGTGCCCCCATTAATGAGAACTGCAATGTACGTGGAATAGGCGTGGCCGTCATGGTCAAGGTGTCTACATTGACCTTCAACTGGCGCAACTTCTCCTTAACGGATACACCGAACTTCTGTTCTTCATCAATAATCAGCAACCCCAAGTCCTTGAATTGTATGTCCTTACCCAAAATCCGATGTGTACCGATAAGTATATTCACATCACCTGCCGCCAGTCCTTTTACGACCGCTTTTGCCTGAGCTGCCGTACGGGCACGACTCAGGTACTCCACCCTACAAGGCAAATCTTTCAAACGCTCTTTAAACGTCTGGAAATGTTGGTAAGCCAACACGGTGGTAGGTACCAGAACCGCTACCTGTTTATTGTCCGCCACAGCTTTAAAAGCAGCACGAACTGCCACTTCTGTTTTACCAAACCCTACGTCTCCACAAACCAGACGATCCATAGGACGGTTACTTTCCATATCCGCTTTTACATCCGCCGTTGCTTTACTTTGGTCTGGTGTATCTTCGTAAATAAAAGATGCTTCCAGTTCCCGTTGCAAGAAACTATCCACACTGAACTGAAAACCTTTTTCCTCACGACGCTGAGAATACAATTTTATGAGGTCACGGGCAATATCCTTAATTTTGGTCTTAGTACGCTCTTTAAGTTTCTCCCAGGCTCCCGTACCCAATTTATTCAAACGGGGAGCTTCACCATCTTTTCCTTTGTACTTTGAAACTTTATGTAATGAATGGATAGAAACAAAAACTACATCTTCATTCTGATAAACCAGTTTCATCACTTCCTGCGTTGTATCACCGTTAGGAATACGCACCAATCCGGAAAAGCGCCCCACACCATGATCGGTATGTACCACGTAATCTCCCGGTGTAAACTGATTCAACTCTTTCAGACTCAGAGCAACCTTGCCACTACGTGCTTTATCACTTTTGAGATTATATTTATGAAAACGGTCGAATAACTGATGATCCGTAAAAATGCAAAGCCGCAAGGCATTATCGGCAAAACCTTCATGCAACGTGCGCTCTACAGCTGTAAAAGCAATCTCTTCTCCCCTGTCTTCAAAAATGGCACGAATACGGTCAGTCTGCTTCATGCTGTCACTACAAATGTAAAGCGCATACCCTTTCTCCATATACTCTTTGAAGCTTTCGGCCACCATATCAAAGTTTTTATGGAATATAGGCTGGGCAGATGTATCGAATGTCACCGTAGCATCCGGAGTTCCGGTTGGTTTGTTACCGAACTCCATACGGCAAAAGTCCAACGCACGAAGCGTAAACTCACTCCCATCAATCAGCTTTCCATCCAAAGTAATACAACCACTTTCTTCCGCTTCGCGGGCTGCAATCGCTTGTGGGGTAAGTGTTTCATCGTGTACAGTCTGGATACGTTCACGTAGCCAAAGCAGATCACGCATTGCCAATACAGTATTCGCCGAGAGAAAATCCAGGAAGGAAACCATACCGCTTGCATCCCCCTGTTCCAAACTACGGCTCAAATCCGGCACGATAACAATACTGTCTTTCTTTTCTTTAGAAAGTTGCGTTTCTACTTCAAACGTACGGATACTTTCTACTTCATCACCAAAAAAGTCTATACGATATGGAAATTCGGAAGAGAAAGAAAATACATCGATAATACTACCACGTACAGCATACTGCCCCGGCTCATAGACATAGTCCACATACTCAAAACCATAGCTACGCAAGACTTCCGTAATAAAATTCGTATCCACATTTTCCCCTGTATGTAATTTCAGAGTTTTATCTCCCAGTTCCTTCCGGGAAACCACCTTTTCTGCCAAAGCATCGGGATAAGTCACAACACAAAGTCCTTCCTCTCCTTTTTGTAAGCGGCTCAACACTTCTGTACGCAGAATTTCGTTGGCCGCATCTTTCTGCCCGTATTTTATTGCCCTACGAAATGAAGAAGGAAAGAACAAAACTTTCTCAGTCCCCAGTACTTGTGTTAAATCATGGTAAAAATATCCCGCCTCTTCCAGATCGCCCAGAATAAAAACAAAAGGAAACTCTCCGCGTTGCACCAGCACGGACGAAAATAATGAAGCGGCAGAGGCACACAGCCCCCCACAAAAAAGGGTGCGGACAGACGGATTCTTCAGCAGGCCACTTATTGCTTCCACATTGGGGTGAGTGGCATATCGTTGTTGTAGCTCGGTAATTGTCATCATAACGGGCGCGAAATTACTAAATAATCCTTAGATTTATTCGTATGTGGCAGAAAACACTTAACTTTGTTCCCAATTAGAACCCCCTTTTATGAATATGCAGACATCGGACAGCATCGTTATCATTCCCACATACAACGAACGGGAAAACATCGAAAACATTATCCGCGCCGTTTTCGCCTTGGAAAAAGTATTCCATATCCTTATCATTGAAGATGGCTCGCCTGACGGCACTGCCAGCATCGTCAAAACGTTGCAGCAAGAGTTTCCCGAACGCTTATTCATGATAGAGCGGAAAGGAAAATTAGGATTAGGTACCGCCTACATTGCCGGGTTCAAATGGTCTCTAGAACATAATTACGAATACATCTTCGAAATGGATGCTGATTTCAGCCACAATCCAGCCGACCTTCCCCGTCTTTATAAAGCTTGTGCCGAAGAAGGCGCCGATGTTGCCATCGGTTCGCGATATATCAGCGGAGTCAATGTGGTAAATTGGCCCATGGGACGTGTATTGATGTCTTATTTTGCCTCCAAGTATGTGCGCCTTATTACGGGTATCCCTGTACAAGATACAACTGCCGGGTTCAAATGCTACCGCCGCAGGGTTCTGGAAACGATTGATCTCGACGGTATCCGTTTCAAAGGTTATGCTTTCCAGATTGAAATGAAATTCACTGCCTATAAATGCGGCTTCAAGATAGTAGAAGTCCCGGTTATCTTTATCAACCGTGAACTGGGTACTTCAAAGATGAACAGTAGTATCTTTGGAGAAGCTGTCTTCGGGGTTATCAAATTGAAAGTACATAGCTGGTTCCACAAGTACCCGAAAGCTGTGAAAAACGGTTAGTGATTAACGATAAATGATTAGTAGAAAATGAAAAGAACTCTGATACATAACGCTACAATAGTTAACGAGGGACGTTCTGTGCAAGGTTCCGTAGTAATTGAAAACGGAAAGATTGCCGAGGTATTGACTTATGGCAAAGAACTGTCCGCCCCTTGTGATGAAACAATAGATGCCACCGGCTGCTGTCTGCTTCCGGGTATCATTGACGACCATGTACATTTCCGTGATCCGGGACTGACCCATAAAGCGGACATCTTTACCGAAAGCCGTGCAGCTGCTGCCGGTGGTGTCACTTCCATCATGGACATGCCGAACACACAGCCATTGACTACCACGCTCGATGCACTTGAACAGAAATTCGATCTTCTGAATGAGAAGTGTATTGTCAACCATTCCTGCTACTTCGGTGCCACCAATAATAATTACACAGAGTTCAGCAAGCTGGACAAGCATCGGGTATGCGGCATCAAACTCTTTATGGGTTCTAGCACCGGTAATATGTTGGTAGACAAAAGTAACAGTCTGCTGAACATTTTCAACGGAACAGATATGCTGATCGCAACTCATTGCGAGAGCCAGGAGATTATCAAAAAGAATACTGAATATTACAAGGAAATGTTCCGTAACGCACCGGGAATCCCAATCAGCAAACATCTCAACATACGTTCTGCAGCAGCGTGTTATTCCTCATCGCAACTTGCTGTACGTATGGCAAGCCTGGCCGGTGCACGCTTGCATGTGCTGCATGTTTCTACTGCAAAAGAATTGCAACTGTTCAGTGATGCTCCATTGGAAGATAAACATATTACAGCCGAAGCCTGCATTGCCCATCTGCTATATCGCCAACAGGATTATAAAGAACTGGGAACCCGCATCAAATGCAATCCTTCCATCAAGAAACAAGCTGACCGCGATGCCTTACGAAATGCAGTCAACACCGGAGTTATCGATGTCATTGCTACCGACCATGCACCTCACCTGCTCAGCGAGAAAGAAGGGGATGCCCTGAAAGCAATGTCGGGTATGCCAATGATCCAATTCTCCCTGGTCAGTATGCTTGAACTGGCGGAAAAAGGCATTTTTTCTATCGAAACCATTGTTGAGAAGATGTGTCATGCCCCTGCCCAGATATATGGTATCTGCAATCGCGGTTATATTCGCGAAGGCTATCAGGCCGACCTCGTACTTGTCAGTCATGGCGAACGTTGGGAAGTCAATACTGAGAATATACTCAGCAAATGCGGCTGGAGTCCGCTCGAAGGTAATTCTTTCCGTTGGAAAGTAGAAAAGACATTTGCGAACGGGCATCTGATATATAGTGACGGTCAAGTAGATGATACTTACCGCGGTGAAGAACTGAGATTCGATTATTAATACTAAAATTTAGCGATGAATAATTCAGTGGATAAGGTATTGACGTATACCATTCACGAGGTTGTTCCATATATCAACTGGATATATTTCTTTCATGCATGGGGTTTCCAACACAAGGAAAAAGAACGTGCCAAAGCGGCTGAAGCCATGCAGCTGTTTAAGGAAGCAAACCAGATGCTCAACCAACTGGATGAAAATTACCATGTCCACACCATTTTTCGTCTATGTGAAGCCAATGCCGATGGAGATAACCTGATACTGGATGGAAAGCTTTTTCCTCTACTCCGCCAGCAGATCCCACATCCGGATGGCAGTCCCTTTCTTTGTCTTAGCGACTTTGTACGTCCGCTATCTTCAGGTATTCCAGATACGGTAGGTATTTTCGCTGCATCGTGTGACGGAGAAGTGGAACTTCTATACGAAAACGATCCCTACAAACGCATGTTGGTACAGACACTTGCCGACCGGCTTGCCGAAGCAGCAACAGAGAAAATGCACGAATACATACGCAAGGTTGCCTGGGGATATGCTAAAGATGAGAACCTTTCTATTCCGGATTTGTTGAAAGAAAAGTTCCAAGGCATACGACCTGCCGTAGGCTACCCCTCCCTGCCCGACCAGTCTGTCAATTTCCTATTAAACGACTTGCTTCATATGGAGCAAATAGGTATTACTCTGACTGAGAATGGAGCTATGCGTCCGCATGCCACAGTCTGTGGACTGATATTGGCACATCCGGCTGCACGCTATTTCGCTGTTGGCAAGATAGGTAATGACCAACTGGAAGATTATGCACGACGCAAGAAGATGTCCGTAGAGGAAATCAGAAAATTTTTGGCTGCAAACCTGTGATTATCCGACTTCCTTTGCGACTAACAGTACAAAAGCAATTCAAGAAGCAAGAAAAAGACGATGGAGAATGTAGAACAAGAGTTCCTGTCCGTAATACGGGAGTATGAACGCGTCATATACAAAGTGTGCTATTTGTATACTACGCCGAATGCTACCCTGAACGATCTATACCAGGACGTTGTGCTCAATTTGTGGAGGGCCTATCCCAAGTTCCGACGGGAGTGTAAAGTCTCCACATGGATTTACCGCATCGCTTTAAATACTTGTATCAGCTTTATCCGTAAAGAAAAGAACATCCCTGAAATCGTGACCTTGAGTCAAGATTCCGACCGGATGGAAGAATTGGACGAGACACAAAACATGTTAAAGCAACTCTATCGGATGATCAACCGATTGGGACAACTGGAAAAATCCATAATTCTGCTTTACCTGGAAGAAAAAAGCTACGAAGAAATTGCTGAAATTACCGGTCTGACAATAACAAACGTCGCTACCAAAATCAGCCGGATTAAGGACAAACTTAGAAAAATGAACAAGGAGGAATAATATGGAACTGGATGAACTGAAGAAATCTTGGAACGCGCTGGACGAGCAATTGAAGAAAGAGCCGATTGCCGACGAAAAGCAGATTGCGGGCATGATTGCCGAATATAAGGCAAATGCACGCAAAAGCATAGGGCGTCTTACGGGTTGGCAGCGCTTCTCCATAGGCATCGGAGTAGTAGGGCTTGCTCTCCTTCTGGTTATTTGGTTATTGCCATCCATTTTTCAAATCACCGAAGAATGGCAACCTAAGATTAATACACTCGTAATCTTTGTTGGAATCAGTATTCTGATAGGTATCTGGTGGGATCATAAAAACTATCGCTGGATAAGGAACACAAGGATTGACGAAATGCCCGTAGCTATTGTCAGTAAGCGCATGGCCAGTTTCCGCCGATGGACAAGGTATGAGATTATCGCCATTACCGTATGGGTAATTATATTCAATGTTCTTAATTATTGGGTGATGGGATATTATAAGGCATCCTTTGGCGTCCAGGCTACCCTAATCGCATTCTTTGTGCTCTGCGATGTTGCCATCATTTACCTGTTATACAAGAAAGTAGCTTATAAACATCTTAACGATATCAAGAAGAATATAGAAGAATTAGAAGATATATGCACAGAATAACCTTACTCCTTATCCTTTTTCTACTGATCCCTGATGCGTACATCTATTTTATGTACATTATCCGGAAAACCAAAAACATCTGGTTACGTATTATCCACTGGATACCTACCCTCTTATTAATTTCAGGTTACTTTCTGTTGATGCAAGGCATAGGTGAAAATGCAATGGCACACCATGCCCAGGCCATTGGAAGACTGGCAATTGCCATTTTCCTGTTTGCCATCCCCAAAACGATATTTATGATATGCTCACTGGTGGGATTACCTTTCCATTATCTACTGCGCTGGCCCCGTTCGCCATTTACAGCCGTAGGATTGGTGCTGGGAGTAGTCAGTTTCTTCAATATCCTCTATGGCACACTGGTAGGCATCAGTAAGTTTGAAGTAAAAGAAATAGAATTCCATCATCCGAACCTGCCTAAAGCATTCGACGGATACCGCATCGTACAGTTATCTGATATACATATCGGCAGCTGGATAGAGAATGAAAAGCCTATCCATGAATTGGTAAAATTGGTCAATGAGCAAGAACCTGATTTAATTGTGTTCACCGGTGACCTGGTGAATCAACGCAGCTGTGAGCTGGAAGGTTTTCAAAATATTCTGTCGCAACTGCATGCCAAAGATGGAGTATATTCTATTTTGGGTAACCATGACTACGGAAGTTACTACCGTTGGAAAAACCTGAAAGAACAAGTGAATAACCTCGACAACCTGGTGCATATGGAAAAGGCAATGGGATGGAAACTACTGAATAATGAACATACTACATTATACCATCAGGGAGATAGTATAGCCCTTATTGGTGTGGAAAATGATGGAGAACCACCTTTCTCTCAATTTGCCAACTTAAAGAAGGCTTCTGAAGGAACAGACGGTATGTTTCGTGTTTTGTTGAGCCACAATCCTACCCATTGGTGGCGGGAAGTATTGCCGGACACAGACATTGAGCTAATGCTTGCCGGACATACTCATGCAATGCAGGCCATTATGTTCGGTCATTCACTCGCGTCACTGATTTATCCCGAATGGGGAGGAATGTATACAGAAGGAGACCGAGGACTATACGTCAATATAGGTATCGGCTATGTCGGATTGCCATTCCGCTTTGGAGCATGGCCCGAAATTACGGTGCTGACGTTGCGTAACTAATACGTAATAAGATTTTCATTCATACCCAACAAAACGTTGCTTACCTTCTTCAATATAGAAGACTTGTTCTTCTTTGCCCCGAGTAAGATTACGCAACCACAATAAAGCTCCATCCGGTATATTCGTATAAATCAATTCATAGGTAGTAGCTGTCTGTTTGCCAAGTGATTTCCAGCCCATCACACCATCTTGATAAAAAAGTTCATAGCTATTACCGGGCGTAATAAAATTATCGTCATTACGGGGAACAAACAATATTTTCCTGATCCAAGTAGGATCTTGTAAATCAAACGTTACTGTGCCATTTGCTTCCTCAGAAAAGAAAAATGTAAGCCAGTCACCATCATTCGCTTTATCCATAGCATGTGCAGGATTGCCATCAACAGGAGGACAACCTAATATAGCCTTTGAAGAAATTGCCACATCATCATGAATATTCTCATAAAAAGCCAACTCTGCAACCTCCGCACGCCAACCATCACGGGGAACAAAACGTACATAACGGTAAGGGCGTGAAGGATGGGATGGATAAAAGTTTACATTCACCCGAGGTGTATCCGCAATACAATACAAAATTTCCTTATTGCGGAAATTTATATCATTGCTTCCTTCTATTTTAGAACCGGTCATCCACGACATATACTCAAGAATATGATTCTGCAATGGATACTTTCGTTTAATAGACAGAGAAACATTCTTGTCCATATCCGGGACAAAAGTCCGTACCGTATCATCCTTTATCATAAACGGATAACCACATGGCTGGAAAAGCCCTTTCTCATTGCACAAAGGCTGGTAGATGACTCCCGGCTCAATATTCCTCACAATAGCCTGATCACCATCCCGCAAAGCTACGTCCACCGGAACATAACCGAAAGGTGTAAAAATTCCTAAAGCCACAAATTTACTTTTAACCTTCCCATCTATTCTAACTGGATACTCATTGCTCCCGAAATATTCTTCTGTCACGTCTTTCAACAAAGGATTCCGAACCACTGAAGGAGTACTATTATCCTTATATACTCCCTGATATTTCTCCTCTTGAACTCCATACTGCATACGATAAACCTTCCCCTTTTTACGCCCATCAGTCATCCCGACTGCCAGATCCCGGGAATCCATGTACCAAAATGAAAGGGTTTTCCCATCCGTATTTTTAAGTATATTCCAGACATGTGAATTCTGATTGGAAGGAGAATACAGATATTCGTCTATCCCCACAGGAAAACCCAACGACCGGAATATATATACTGTATGATCCGTCGTCTCCTTACAAGTGCCCAACCTGTATTTCAACAGATATTTAGCACCCAAATGCGGTAAATCAAAATCTGAATTAGGAGAAAAAGGGGTTTCATACTTCAAGAATTTATTCAAAGCATCGGCAGCTTCGAGGATATTCTCACCCTGATAAAGAGAATCCAGTATAGGATGGTAATGATCATAATAAGCCTTCCGCCAACTTTCCAAGGGCTCATCTCCCACACGATAAGGTAATATCCATTCACAAAAATCATCAAACGAATAGTATTTAGCCCAAGGTACCCTATTCCAAGTTTCGAAGGCTACGTCTATATTCTCTATCAAAAGAGCGGCTGTCATTCGCTGTACATCCTGTAATATGGACAATGATTTATAATTAAAAGACTTCCACTTTCTTTTCCTTTCACTATCCGGAATATACCCATCTCGCAACGGAGCAGTAGCCAGTACAGCCTTCACACTATCCAGCCGTGCATCCTCATAACCATAATGGTAAGGCATATTCTCAATCAGAAAGCATGCTGCTTTATACTTAAGACTATCATCTTTATAGTATTGGAGTACCTTTTCCAACTCGGTTCTATTTTCACCAGCCAAGGTCAAAGCCCATTCCAAACGATCTACAGTACCCATACATGAAAAAAGAGATAAAACTACAACTATCAGAAAAAAGTTCCTATGCATAATTCTGTCATTACTTAGATAATAATATAGAGGTTTCAATCGATATAAAAGTCTCAATGCCGCTGTATATATTCATCAAAACTATCTGTACCCGATAAAGACAGCTTCATCTTGATACGCTGCTTTGCTTTCAGTACAGACTTTGGAGTAATATTGAAAAGAAGAGAAATAGCCTTATTGGTTAACCGAGCACGCACCAGATAACACAACTTCAATTCTTGCTGGCTCAAATGGTTAGTCTCCAGATCAACCGGAAGCCAATTATCACCATAAAGCAAATCAATCACTGCAAATAAATTCTGCCATTCGTATTCATTCCTTATAATTCCATAGGCAGGAGTCAGATGCAGCTTGAGTAGTTGACTCAAAGCCAACATACGCGAAGAAGAACCGGACAAAGCGGAAAAGTCCTCAAAACGTTTTAATTCTTTAGTCAGTTGTTTATTCCTGAACAACAAGCAAGAACACCAGTTATCGTTGTATGTATCCATAGCTCATTTCATTTTTGTTATTTCACATTTATCTTTTCTAATATCTCCCTGACTTCACTACGCATTTCATCTATGGCAGTTGAGTGCACCTTAGGTTCTTTAGTCAGTACGCTGTCTGCCACTTCTTTCAGCTTGTCGGGTTTATAAAAATCCGGTTCTGCATAAAGTTTAGCTAATAGATAATAGGGGTAAATCCTACTTGGCAAGCGATGAACAGCCCTGTAAAAGAAATTCTCCGCCTGTTCATAACAATGTTGTTCCTGATAATTTTTGCCCATGACGTTCAGTATCATGGGATCAACGCTATGTTTACAAGCCTCTTTTAAATATTTATTGGACTCACTGTACAGAAACGACTTATGCAAACTGTGACCATACTCAAACAGAAATGCCCCTCGGTCTTTCAATATTGAATAGAGTTTCCCATAAGCCTCATTGGCAGCTTTATATGCACCCGAATGATAAAACATCCGCGCATACGTCCACTTTTGGCAAGCATTCTCTGTCTGTTGCCACTTTTCCATACAACCGCCTGCCCACACAATAAGGCAGATACATAAAACAAGAGGTTTACCTATAATATCTCCTACTCCACAAGCAAGAAGCAGACCTAGGCCAGCCACCACAAATGCCGGGAAATGCATTGGATAAGAAGAGAAAGAGAAAACAAGTAAAGACAAGATAGCGCCGCAAATGCCATAGCGCCCACGCTTTACTCCCATCCATAAACATATTCCAATGATTACCAAAACCACGACACAAACTATAATCCCTTCCATCAGTGCCAGTGACAGATATTCATTAAACGCATACTCCGGACTACCCGCTACTCGTTCTTCCCATTCAGCGTAATTCCCTTGTGCAAAATAATTTTCCTGTGCCTCTCCATAAGCAGAGACAAATCCCTTATCACTGCCCCAAGGATGGTTCATTATCGCCTGACAGGTTATTTTCCACATAAACAAACGTCCCAATGCAGAATCAAGTTTCAGAATAAAGGCTCCGCCCCCTCCTAATGCCACTATAAAAAGTACTCCCATGCTCCATAAAACATAACGTTTCCTATACCTTTTCCACAAAATACGCCATCTCCGCCTATCACGATGCATATACGACACCCAGCCGCATCCCATAACCGCTGCAATCCAAGCAGAGCGGCTCATTGTAGCAGGTAGTACACAAAGTATAAGGATACCAATTATGGCAGCAATCCCTCTCTTCAAATTGCGAATCACTGTTTTTTCTTTATAAGTGCATAAGTACAAATGCAGGCAGAGCGGCAACACCATTGCCAGATAACCCGCATACGGTCCCGGATTGAAAAAAGAACCCGTAAGTGCATAGCGGGAATGACCGGAAGCAGCAAAACCATACAGCTGACGCAATCCCCAAATAGCCTCAACAGCACCGCAGAATAAAATCCCCCATGAAACATAAACGGAAAAACCAGAAAACCATAATACATGTTTTCGGCTATCCTTTACCATCAACTGTAACAAGACTGCAATAAGAATACAGCTGCCCGAAAGCAATAGTGCTTTTCCCAACCATACCCACTGTCCCACATTCTCTTCAGCCGGAAGTTCAGGCGTGGTTATACATACTACACTCAGTAACAAAACAAGTGCTATAAAAAAAAATGTTTTATTTACAATATCCACTACCAACAACATAAAATACTAATCCATATAATATTTCATCAAAATAGAATGCAAATATTCATCAGTCAATTGTGGATCCTCTTTTTGTGGAATAAACATATTATTTATTCTTTTACTTAAAGTAGAATAGACAAATAGATATGGCATTCCGATATCAACCAATACAGAATCTAAAGCTTCATCAATATTATAGATGCCAAATGGAATCCTATTTATTTTCTTAAATCTTCTCATATAGCCAAAATTCTGTGAAGTAGTAAGCAACACTATATTTTGTAATCCTATAGAATCTTTATAAACATTCAACCGCTTCACTATACTATCAACACAAACTTCACAATGCATTTCTGAGTAACGTAATATCAAGGTATTATCCGAAATAACTTCAGATATTTTTTTCTTATTTTCCCCAATGTCCACCACGTTAAAATCTGCACTCATTTTGGTACCATTCAAAATGACCTCGTTAAATCTATATTCCTTCAATGCTTCTATCCGTCCAATCTGATTATCAGATTTTTGCTTTAATTCATTAAAAAATAGTCGAAACTCACACATTTTTTGTGATTGCATATAACCATAAAAGGTACTAAGAGCTAAAAATACAGCGAATAAACCGAACAATATATATTCAATCTTTTTCATATTCTACTTATTTTTAAAATGACATTTAAATAATACAGGATTAGCATCTTCATTTAAAGAGGCAACTATCGCATCCATTTTATTTTTAAAATGTTCATTCGTACTTTTTGCCCGCGTTAACTTCCAATTAGATGATAATACAGCTGCATACTGAATAAAATAAAGTTGATTATCAGTAGTAGTATAAAAGTCACTAAAAATTAATTCACTAAGTGAACCTATTTTCAACCATTGCCCAACACGGATATTGGAATTTCGTTTATTGTATACAAAATATTTAAAGCCATTATCAATATAATAGCCCAGCATATAATTTTGAGAATTTTGCATAAACTCCCATCCTTTCAGATATTTATTTTCATGAACATACCTATAGATATTTTCCTTACTAACATTCACTTCACTTGGAAGATTCCTTGAAGTATAATGTATTACATAAGAAGGAAACACTGTTTCTTTATTCAACGTATAGACAGTATCATTCAATGGATAAATAAGCATAGCTGTGCTATCACTTTTACTTGCATATCTCTTTAAACCATAACTAGATTTATCAATTCCGTCTTCTCCAAAAGGTACTTCCAAAGAAAGCACTTCAGAGGTATTTAAATTGAATCGAAAAAGATTATAATCTCCGTATTTCGAGTGTGAATAATTAGAAATAAAATAAGCTATCTCATCAAATGATACTACTTCCAAATGAAGCATATCATATGAGATTTCTCTAAATGCATTACTATATAAATCATAAACAATGTATTTATTGCGAGAACGATCTTGAACAACAACAGAATCTCCTTTTAATGTAAAATCACCCAAAAAAGAGTATTCACCAGGTCCTTGTCCTTGTTTTCCAATACTTTTCAAATACTTTCCTTCGGAAGTAAATACAAAAATCTTTACATTCGCTTTATCAGAGACTAATATCTTATCTTTATAAAACTCAATTCGAACAATTTGGGATATCAAACATTCTTCTTTCATTTCCAAAGGAATCACTTCTACCGAATCATCCAGGATCTCTGATAAGTCCAGAAAAGTTTCAAATTTATCAGGGTCAATTAAAATTTCTCTTATCTCATTAGTATGAGCGACTTTTTGGGTCCCTGTGTAGCACCCACAAAAAGTATAAACAATTAAAAGCAAAAGCAAATATTTCATAGTAATATTCAAATTTAAGAAGTGGGGCTGTTCTTTATTCAGCCCCATTCCTATTAATAATATCTAGTGCAATCGTACGGAGTACAATCTCCTATTGAACCAGCACAATAACCACTTTCTCCTGGATATGGAACCTCCTGAATTACAGGATTGCCATCCGAATCATATCCCATTATCGTTTTTTCTATTATTGTACATCCATATTGATAAAGAGGACCCAGATTACTGCCATGAGATTCATCAAAAGCCAATGCTTCTATTTTTAGAGAAGACAAACCTATAATTTCATTCCTATTGTACAAATTAAAAAAGACATTAACAGCTGCAACAACAGCAATAATACCAACAAGTACTTTTTTCATAATTTTCTCTTTAATATTAATAAATTTATTATTCATCCTCTATTTTCGGAAAGGACTTCCGCAGAATGAACAAATATATTACTTGCTCATCCGAAATATATTATTTTTTCATTCGATAACACCTCCTTTACTTTATCACTCTATCTTTTTAAATATCCTGTTCCACCTTATTTTATCCGTATTCCTATCTACAGACTTCCATATCCTGACAGCTTTCCCTACAATAAAAGGTTCGGGCAACAAGCCCCAATAGCGGGAATCCTGAGAGTTCATCACCTTATCACCTGCCACAAAATAATAATTCTCCTTGAAACGGTATGTGTGTATTACACTATCGTTCAACAAAACCGTATCTCCACGTAACAAAAGTTTCTTTTTCTGTTCCCATTCTATTGCATTCCGATACAAAGCAACATGTTTGGAAGTCATCCCTATCACATCGCCTTTTGCCGGGAGATATAAAGGACCAAAATTCATTATATCCCAATCCACAATATCACTATAAGGATAACCCCTCATCACAATTCCATAGTCCACTTCCCGACCACGCTCAACAATCCGCATCAAATTATCCTGTGACTCCACATTGCCCAATTCTGAGATATAGCCATGTACTTTATAATGCCCCCTACTTATTTCAAATGTATCACCGGGCAAAGCAACACAACGCTTCACATAATATTTCATTACCCTGAATGCGATACTGTCCCAACGTTGCTCCAAGTAGGGGAAATTAAAAACCAATACATCATTTCTTTTTACCTTGCCCAATCCGGGTAAACGGCATATGTCTGTTTCCTTATTGTCCAAAGCATCCCACACATTGAACAGACGCCCTCCCATCACGCATTTATTCACCAGAATATTATCGCCTGCGAGTAAGGCAGGCTCCATAGAGTCCGAAGGAATCTTGAATGAGGCAATGCTAGTTATTTGAAGTAATATCCCAAGTAAGACCACTCCGCAAATGATTAAGAATAAATTCATAAGTTTATCAACAAACCATTTCAAATTCTTTTTTTTATCAGAACAATCATTATTATTCATTCTTTTGACTTCCTATTAGCATTCAATCATGAAACACATTTACTCGATATCTCACTTTATTCTCTGATTTATCTCCAGATATGTGAATTGTGAGATACTATTGCGCATTTCCTTTTATTTCTAATAAGACAGGAGAATCTTCCGTATTACAAAATACGTTTATTTCTCTATAGAAGCTTTCCGGTTGTTCCGCCTGATAAGTGACAAGCACTTCAGTCTCTTCACCCGCAGCTATAGGATCTTTGGTAAATGTCGCTGTTGTACAACTACATGAAGTGGTAACATCTTGTATTACTAAAGGATTATCGCCACTATTCTTTAGCAGAAATTTCACGACTTTCTTATCCTTCCAATCGAAATTTCCTAATAAGATACAATTCTGATTTATCGTAACTTTGGTATGTTTTATTCCCTTGTCTTTATTCGTAACGATATTCCCCTTTTGAATGATACTCAAATACAATTCCCTGATATTAGGATTATGAATAGGATTTCCAACAAGCATAACCTTGTCATCTCTATCCAACAAGAATGTGCGAAAAGCATCTCCTTCCGGAAAGCAATTAAGTTGATTTAGAGAATCTTTTTCATCAATATATACATAATGCTTAAATTTATTGATCTTCAATGATTTTAACAACTCCTTCTTTCTCATAGGAAAGAAAGAAATTAAACAGTTAACATTATGATTACTAATCGAATCCAACTCTCCTATCAATTTATTCCATTCTGACAATCGAAGTTTACAGCTAACACAACCTATAGTATCTACATAATGTAATATCGTATATTCTTTCTTAATCTCACCAAATTTCACAACATTAGTGGTATCAAGATAAGATATTAGGTTCATAGCTTGTGGAAAACGAATCGTTTTTCCATTCCATTCATTAAGCAAATGAATAATTTTTTCTTCTCTCGTATCCTTACACGAAAATAACAAGGCAACAAGAAACAAGATTATGACAACAAGCTTTCTCATCGTTTCAAATAATATTTTATAATAACAGGATTATCATCTTCCTTCAACCGCTCCATTTTTGCAATCTCTTTTTCCGTCATGAATTGACAATCTACATATTGCGGTAATTCGGTAGGCTGACAAATGGCAAGCAAAACATTATCATCGATGCCAAAGCAATCATACATGCAAAAAGGAACATCTATTTTAATTAAGTATCCCTTTTTTTTCACCCGATTATAAATATAATGCCGTCCATATCGTTCTTGCCCTTTCACAATAAATATATATATATAATTTTCACTAAGGAGCGTTTGCATAGGGATAAAATGCGTAGTGGATTCTCTTAAAAAATTATGTCTGGCAGAAAAATCATCTGCAATTTTCATTCTTTCCTTATCATTGTCTGTTCTTTTTCCAGAAGCCCGTCCGGGTAATCCATCTTCTTTTATTTCTGCTTCTCCAAAATCAAGATAAATGATAGGGAAAATTTCTTTCTTCAAGGTATCAATCTGATAAATATTATAGTTAACGCCTCGTGGTATAAAATAAAAACGATCTCCAACTTTATGAAAATATTGATGTTTTAATCCATTACCCTCTGATATTGTTCCTTGATACTTTGCATTGACTGTATTACCGGTTTCAATATTAACAAACGCAACTTCTTGATCTGTCCAAATGAAAGGAAAAGTGAATGCGTAATTATTGGTGTCCAAAGCCATAAAATGATTAACAGGAAATTCCGGTTTAAAATTACGACGTGCCAATAATTCAAATGTTGGGCTATATGTATATATAATCCCATAAGGGTTCAGCAAGTCTATACCATTTAAGAAATGATTAAATTTCATATCTAATATCATAGAATATTCGTCCGGTCCCTGTCCTCTTTTTTTTGTTGAATTACCAATAGCCTTCCCTTCACCCGTAAATGTAAAAACATCCATTCGACTGGTAACAGCATACATATTAGTATTTTTATCATATATAACTTCTGAAGGATAATTAAATAGAACAGAATCGTTAGTCTCTAACGGCACTATTTCTATCTTTTCCAAAAAAGTACTTGCATCAGTAGTGGCGTCATCTACATTGACCGGAATTCGCAGTAAACCATCATGAACTTCTTGTATATTTCCACATGCTATACAAACAAGCAACAGTATGGTTAATGGTACTAGCTTTCTCATTTTGAATAATAGTTTAATAAAAGTGTGCCAATTTCTCGACACACCTTGAATTCTTAATATTATTAAAGGTTACAGATTGTAGTACAATACATATATTGATAACCTGTAAATTCACAATCTCTATAATACTGTCCCAACCTTCTACAATCTCCCAATTCTTTCCAACATTGTCCAGGTGAGGTATATTCATGTTGATTACAGGTTATTGTTACATCCGGTAGTTCATACCGCGCCAGCGCCTCAGCATTTGCTAAAACAAGTTCAGATATTTGGAGTTCATCCTTTTGTGACTGATAAATGCCAAAAGCAGCAATAGCGGAAAATACAGTAACAAAAGCAATTTTTACAAATTTGTTCATCCTATAAATTATTAAAAAAAACAAAACTCATTCAATCATCAATATCAAGCACACTATTATGCAGTCGAGAATTAAGATACAATATATCTTACTAAGCCCATCGTCCATACTGTCCTATCGTCACAGCTGAACCCAATTTCCGTTTTCGTTTAAAAATTCATATCTTTGCCAGGCTTCTAATTTTTAGGGGTTACGGAGCATTCGGTATTCTATTGCACCAACAAGTTGTTTACCGTCTGCTCCTTTAATAATTTAACTATCACTCTACATACAGTTTATACTGTATTCTATTATCGGTTCATCCTTATTCACATCTGTAGCTATGATAATTCCTTTCTGCTCATTTACCGAAATTCCATGAATATAATGATCTAAGACATACTTCCGAAGCGGTTCGCCTTTCAGACTGAATACATAGATATATTGTCCACCATCCGGTAATTTGTGTCCCTGCTTGGCGCTCTCCATAATATCCTTGAAGCTTTTCCCTTGGAAAACAGCATAAATAGCATTATCCGTCACTTGTACATCACCAAAACCCATAATCCCTGTCGGTATACCATAGCCCTCTGCGACCTGAAACTCCGGTTCGCCATGCGGACCGATGCAGACAACATGCGTGCTGTCTTTCAAGTTATAGATTTCCAGAACCTCACCCAACTGGGTAGCAGCAACCAACACACCCTTACGAGGGTTGTAGTCAATAAAACTACGCCAAGCCTGTGCCAATGCAGGACGGGAGTTCGCCAAAGCTTCTTCGTTGGCAGAAGGGATTGCCCCGAACTTCCGTAACAACTTTCCTTCTGAACTAACTTGACAGAAACGGTTATCGCCTGTATAGTCAGGAATGATAAAAGTGGAGTCCTCATATATTATAAAATCTAAAGCCCGGAGGATATCTTTATCCAGCTTCACCACTTCTTGGCGAAGTAATGTGTCGCCGGATAAAGCAAACCCTAACTCTGTTAATTCCGACTTATTTGCATCCAATGTCCACAAGCATTTTTCACCCCATCGGAAGTTTTCTGTCGAAAGCATTTCTTCGGGGGTATCTCCCCTCTTACCAAAGGAAGACAAATAATGAAACTCCGGATAACTGAATGCATGAAAATAATGATCCGTTCCATGCAAATCCAGCACCACAGCTCTATTGTCCCAAGCATGCACCCGGAAAGGGTAACGGAACAAGGCTGTATCCAATTGTATCGTCTTTGCCTTTAGTTCCCAGACTTCGGGGAAATCAACATATCCATTATTTATAGAGACAGTTGATTGGGAAGTACAGGAAAGAAGAAAAAAGAGGATACTAATAAAGTAAGCTATACGGAACATAATAAGAATCTACTTTGATATTATTAAACGGACAATCGACAGTTCCAATACCGAAACAATAAACCCCATCATACTCTCCCCTCGCCAAAGCTTCCACATTTTCTAAAAATAAATGAGACACCTCAAATGATGGCTGACTTTTTACAATATATCCACTTACAATAGCAACTACTATTAATACAATTACCAGATTTTTTTTAATTCTGTTTTTCATAAATCATACTTTTTATTGATTTTTCAATGTGGCAAATATAAAGATTACACAAATATTTCATATATGTTTCATTGATTTTATAACGCCTTAAGGGGGTAAGAAAATTCTTACCCCCTTAAAACGCCTTTTTTAATTAAAAATTAAGGATTTATTTATTTTGTGACCAACAAAACAAAGCCAACTTCATCTTTTTCATTTCGCATACGGACAATATTCACGCGCGAATTATCACTTTCAAGTAATCCCCGAAGCTTGGACATAGCAGTTTTTCTTTTACCTTCCAAACCAATATCATCCAAATTCCAATCACAAATTTCAGCGATTCTACCATCCGACAAAAAATGGTCTTTAGCATGGATAAAAGCAGATAATAACTTATACGGCTGCTTAGAACATTGTTTCACCTGCCCTTTATAAGTTATGGCCATTTCCTTTTCATCAAAAAGAATCTCACGTAGTTGGTATTTAGCATTACCAAGGCTACAAACTATCTCATCATCTGATACAATCGTATCAGCAGATAAAATTGCATCAGATAATAAAAATTCATCATGCTGGACAAGAACATCGGGTGACAGAACATCCACTTTATCATTTGGAACCCTATTCCTATTATATATAAGTAGAAATACCAAGATGCATATTCCTAATATTAACCCTCCAACGTATAAAACAAGATCCATACGCCTCCAGTCTGCACACCACCACACAGACGGTACAGATAAATAGGCTTTCACTTCAAGAAAGTACATATTATCCAAATAATAATCTCCGAGTTTATTTTCAGGCAGACAAAGGGTAGGATTTCCAGCAAGAGTTCGTTTCAGATTCTCTCCATTATTAGGCATTTGAGGTATGAATTCAAAAGCTGAATAATAATGAGGTAAACTCGCATTCAATTTCTTTTGCCATTGCTCATTCAATCCATCAATAGACGAAACACCAGACATAAGCAAATAACGAGCCATAGAAGCCAAAAAATCCGAAGAAAGCAATCTCTTTATTTCTTTTACAGAATCAATCTCTACAATTAATGTTCCTGTTGCTGTTACAATGCGACGTTTGGAAATCTTCTCTTCACTACTACCGCCTGCTGAATAAAATGGTACTCTTTGTTGTTCAAGCTCCTGACTCACCCAGGCTGTTGCTGCATCCTTCAACAGCATTTCAGCAGTCATTTTATCTTTCCTCTGATTTTCCACTCCACTTAGGTACAGCGAGTACACAAGCAAGCCTACAGTAGTCAGCAGCAATCCGCACAATATGTATAATGTTTGTTTATAGTATTTCATGGCATTTATAAATGTGTATGCCACAAAAGTACATAAAAAGAAGCCCATCATCAAGCAATTATACCGCAAAGTCACTACAGATTTAAAGACATCTTCTGAATATAGCCAGACATCATTTATGTGCGCTCAAGAAATCCCCTTTCAGACTACAGTTATAAAGTTTTTTCAGCCAGCAAATATAAAGAATACACTCTAATATTCCCTGAAAGACATACATCATTTAATTTAATAAACAGGAGTTTCAAACAGCTATTACCCACTGATTATCAATATATTAAAAATTTACAAATAAAAAACTAAGAGGCCAATTTAGGGTCAGGGTCACTTATAGCCCCGTATTTTAGCCAAATGAAGGAAGTGATTCTATTCCATGTCAAGAAAAATAGCATTCAAAAGCAATAGATAATGCGGATATGAACACAATCCAACTCCTGATCCGCATAAATAATATTAAGTTTCAGAGATTAAGCCGCTGCATCGCCACTTTTATCCCTTTTCGCTGCGACGGTTAAGGAAAATTGTAGTAGGTACTTATTCTTTCCACCATGGAGAAAGTTGCTTTCCATCACGGGGAAACTTTCTTTCCACCATGGTGGAAAGAAAGAAACTCCACGGTGGAAAGAATAAACGTTCGGATGGAAAAGGCTAACCGTTGGAAGGGAAAAAGCATAGGAATGCCTAAGAACGGAGTTAGCTATTGCATTTAGTTCATTGTATGTACCATTAAAAGTGCCATTGCCGGGTAGTATATCTAAATCAAAATATATATCTTTGCAGCAATAAAAATCCAACACCTATGAAGATATTCTATTATATCTACCAAATATGTTTTGCATTGCCAATTCTGCTGGTATTGACTATTCTTACGGCCTTGGTCACGATTGTCGGCTCACTGATAGGCGGTGCACACATCTGGGGATATTATCCCGGAAAAATATGGTCACAACTAATTTGCGTTTTCCTGCTGATCCCTGTTAAGGTGCGCGGTCGGGAAAAGATACATAAACATACATCGTACGTATTCGTGCCCAACCATCAGGGTGCATTCGACATCTTCCTGATCTACGGATTCCTGGGACGCAACTTCAAGTGGATGATGAAGAAGAGCCTGCGGAAATTACCTTTCGTAGGAAAAGCCTGTGAAAGCGCAGGACACATCTTTGTCGACCGTTCAGGCCCTAAGAAAGTACTGGAAACCATTCGTCAGGCAAAGGCGTCACTGAAAGATGGCGTATCATTGGTGGTATTCCCGGAAGGAGCACGTACTTTTACAGGACACATGGGATACTTCAAGAAAGGCGCTTTCCAGTTGGCAGACGAATTGCAATTGGAAGTAGTACCTGTCACTATCGACGGCTCATTCCAAATCCTACCCCGCACCGGTAAGTGGATACATCGCCATCGCATGATACTGACCATTCACGACCCTATCCCACCCAAAGGGCAAGGTATAGAAAACATCAAGGCGACGATGGCCGAAGCCTACGCCGCCGTAGAAAGTGCTTTACCGGAAGAATACAAGGGAATGGTGAAAAACGAGGATCAGTGATTGCTCTCCTCCATGCGTTGATGTTCCTCTATTAATTTCATATTCTCTTTGGCTTTATCGAGGAATTCCCTCACCAAAGGAGTACTCTTGAAAGACTGGGGAGCCGTACGGATAATATCCTCTATCTGTGGGGTCATGATGGGATAAGGCAGCGTGCTGCACATCATCATGAATACACTGGGACCAAGGACATTCTCATAATTGGCAGAAATAAACTCCTTTATATAGTCATTCATTTCTTTTATCAAGGCCTCTCCCTCCTGAGTCAGTTGCTCATGGATGTCATCCAATGCGGCGCCATCCAGAACCATACGTGCCTCTTTCTTTTCCAGTTCTTCAATCTTCAGCTCAAGCGCATTGCGCTTTTCGATGAATTCATACAAAGCATTGTTTAGCGGTGTACCTTTAGCGGTGAGTTGAGAGTTGGATATGGAGACTTCAACTTTACCGTTCTCAAGTACAAGAGGCATGATAGCCTCATCATTCATGTAGAGCGTCACCATCATTACAGAGTCTGACGGGCCACTCGTTGAGAACAAACCGTGTACCACTTCGGCAGAGTCAATTGTTATCCATTGCCCGTCGCGGAGCGTTTTCAGGTATAACATCTTACCGTCGAGACTGGTCACCGATGACACACCCTCCACTTTATACTTGCGACTGCACGAAGCAAAAAGCACGAGCAAAAGCATTAAGGGCAAAATACGGTTCACATTCATTCTAATCATGCAGGAAACGATTTTTAAGAAATACGATACAAAGGTACAACCTATTCGCGCTGTAAAGAAACTTTTTATCAATATTTAAATTTTGCTCTCTTTTTTCCATTAATAATCCTTATAAGGAGGGAGAAAAGAAAGGATATTTCATTTAGTTTACTTATTTTTGCAGTGATAAGTAACAAAATGTAAACCCTATTACTGAAACAAGATAGTCTCCTATGTCAACTTATGCTCCTTTTGCCAAGCCACTCTACGTCATGCTGAAACCGGTAGGGGCCGTTTGCAACCTTGCATGCGACTACTGTTACTACCTGGAAAAGAGCAAACTATACCAGAACAACCCCAAGCATGTAATGAGCGAAGAGTTGCTGGAAAAATTTATTGAAGAGTATATTAATTCGCAAACCATGCCGCAGGTAATGTTCACCTGGCATGGCGGGGAAACCCTGATGCGCCCGTTGTCTTTCTACAAAAAGGCGATGGAGCTGCAAAAGAAATATGCACGCGGACGCACCATAGACAACAGCATACAAACCAACGGAACCATGCTGACGGATGAATGGTGCGAATTCTTCCGTGAAAACAACTGGCTGGTGGGAGTTTCTATCGACGGGCCGCAGGAGTTTCATGACGAATATCGAAAAAACAAGCAGGGAAAGCCCTCTTTCGTAAAGGTGATGCAAGGCATCAATTTATTGAAGAAGCATGGTGTAGAATGGAACGGAATGGCGGTAGTGAATGACTACAATGCCGATTATCCGCTGGAATTTTACAACTTCTTCAAGGAAATAGGCTGCCACTACATACAGTTTGCCCCCATCGTAGAGCGAGTATTCGGACATCAGGACGGACGACACCTCGCCTCACTCGCCGACCGGGAAGAGGTGGCCGAACTGGCGGACTTCTCCGTCAGCCCGGAACAATGGGGCAATTTCCTCTGTACTCTCTTCGACGAATGGGTGAAAAAGGATGTAGGCACATATTACATTCAGTTGTTTGACTCTACCCTGGCAAACTGGATAGGCGAACAGCCGGGGGTATGCACCATGGCAAAGACCTGCGGGCATGCCGGAGTAATGGAATTCAACGGAGATGTATATTCCTGCGACCATTTTGTATTCCCCGAATATAAGTTGGGAAACATTTACCAGAAGACACTGGTGGAAATGATGTACAGTGAAAAGCAACAGGCTTTCGGGCAGATGAAACAGCAATCATTGCCCACTCAGTGCCGTGAATGTGAGTGGCTGTTTGCCTGCAACGGCGAATGTCCCAAGAACCGTTTTGCACGGACGGCAAGCGGAGAACCGGGATTGAACTATCTATGTAAAGGGTATCACCGTTTCTTCAGTCATGTGGCTCCGTATATGGACTTCATGAAGAACGAGCTGATGAATCAGCGCCCGCCTGCCAATGTGATGGATTTCATAAAAACAAAATCATAATAATCAAGTAAGAATGAAAATTAAGACCTATTTAGTGGCGCTCTCTGCGCTGGCGTTCGGTTCTGCAATGCGTGCCGACGAAGGAATGTGGTTGTTGCAGTTGATGAAACAGCAGAACTCCATTGAGTTAATGAAAAAGCAAGGGCTGAAACTGGAAGCAGACGACTTGTACAATCCGGGCGGAGTCTCACTGAAAGATGCGGTAGGTATCTTCGGAGGAGGCTGTACGGGTGAGATTATCTCACCGGAAGGTCTGATCCTGACTAACCACCACTGTGGCTATGCTTCTATCCAACAACACAGTAGTGTGGAACACGACTATCTGACAGATGGTTTCTGGGCTAAAAACCGTAGCGAGGAATTGCCTACTCCGGGATTGAAGTTCCAGTTCGTGGACCGTATTGAAGATATCACGGACATCGTAAACCAGAAAATCGCTGCCGGCGAAGTGACGGAAGTGAATGCAATGACTCGCCCGTTCCTCAACAAACTGGCTAAGGAATTATTCGAAAAAAGCGATCTGAAGGACAAGAAGGGCATCGAAGTACAAGCATTGCCATTCTATGCCGGTAACAAATATTACCTGTTCTACAAGAAAGTATACACAGACGTACGCATGGTAGCTGCTCCCCCCTCCTCTATCGGTAAATTCGGTGGAGAGACGGACAACTGGATGTGGCCACGCCACACGGGAGACTTCTCCATGTTCCGCATTTATGCTGACGCTAATGGTGATCCCGCAGAATATTCAGCATCAAACGTGCCCCTGAAAACTCCGAAATACCTGCCCATCTCAATCAAGGGGCTGGAGGAAGGTGATTATGCCATGATTATGGGGTTCCCCGGAAGCACAAGCCGCTACCTCACCGTATCGGAAGTAAAAGAACGTATGGAGGCACAGAACCAGCCACGTATCACCATCCGTGGCGCACGTCTTGCCGTACTGAAAGAAGTGATGGCTGCCAGTGATAAGACTCGCATACAATATGCCAACAAATATGCCGGCAGCAGCAACTACTGGAAAAATTCTATCGGCATGAACAAAGCGATCATTGATAATGATGTGCTGGGTACGAAAGCAGAACAAGAGAAAAGATTCGCAGAATTTGCCAAAGGCAAGCCGGAATACGAAGGTGTAGTAGAGAAGATCGATGCCATTGTAAACCAAACGATGCCATTAACCACTCAGTATTATTATCTGATGGAAGCATTCAGCGGCGCCATTGAATTCGGTAGCCCGTACATGGTTATGGACAACCTGAAAAAAGGTCTGGAAGAAAAGAATGACTCTCTGATCAATAAATCCATAGAACAGTTGAAAGAAGTTTTTGCTGATATCCACAACAAAGACTACGACCATGAAGTAGACCGTAAAGTGGCTAAAGCTATCTTCCCGGTATATGCTGAAATCATTCCGGCAGAACAGCGTCCGGCTTTCTATCAGACTATCGAAAAGGAATTCAAAGGTGATTACAATGCATACATCGATGCTATGTATGACAACTCCATTCTGGCCAATCAGGCTAACTTCGACAAGTTCTTAAAGAAACCTACGGTAAAAGCTATCGAGAAGGATATTGCAACCCAATATTCACATGCCAAGATTGAAAAGATGATGGCATTGGCAAAAGATCTGAACAGCACTTCCAAAGAACTGGCCTTGCTGCACAAAGCATATATCCGTGGTCTGGGCGAAATGAAAGAGCCTGTTCCATCTTATCCGGATGCCAACTTTACAATCCGTCTGACCTACGGAAATGTAAAATCTTACAATCCGCGTGATGCCGTACACTATAAATACTATACCACTACAGACGGTATTCTGGAAAAAGAAAACCCCGAAGACCGTGAGTTCGTAGTTCCTGCCAAATTGAAAGAACTGATTCAGAAGAAGGATTTCGGACGCTATGCATTGCCGAACGGTGATATGCCGGTTTGCTTCCTGAGCACGAACGATATTACCGGTGGTAACTCCGGTAGCCCTGTACTGAATGCAAACGGTGAACTGATCGGATGTGCTTTCGACGGTAACTGGGAGTCTCTGAGTGGTGACATCAATTTCGATAACAACTTGCAACGTTGCATCAATCTGGATATCCGTTATGTACTGTTCATCCTCGAAAAACTGGGAGGATGCGAGCATCTGATCAATGAAATGACAATTGTTGAATAACTGATCTATCTCCCCCTATTACAATATGAAGAAAGCTCTAATAACAACACTGGCTTTAGCTCTCACCCTTCCGAGTATTGCCGACGAAGGTATGTGGATGCTGACCGACCTGCAGAAGCAGAACGAAGTGGCTATGACAGAACTGGGATTACTAATCCCAGCTAACCAGATTTATAACCCCGACGGCATTGCACTGAAAGACGCAGTGATCCACTTCGGTGGGGGGTGTACAGGTGAAGTCATCTCTGCCGAAGGATTGGTATTGACCAACCACCACTGTGGCTATGGTTCTATCCAACAACACAGTACGGTGGAACACGACTATCTGACGGATGGTTTCTGGGCCATGAGCCGTGAAGAAGAACTTCCCTGCAAGGGACTTACCATCACTTATATTGATGAGATACTGGATGTGACTGATTACGTCAACGAACAGTTGAAGATAGATCCGGACCCGAATGGTACCAATTATCTCTCTCCCAAGTACCTGAAAGAAGTGGCCGAACGTTTTTCTTCCGAACAAGGCATTGCCCTGACTCCGGGACGCAAACTGGAGCTGAAAGCTTTCTATGGCGGAAACCGTTACTATCTGTTCATCAAGACTACGTATAGTGATATCCGCATGGTAGGTGCACCTCCTTCTTCCATAGGTAAGTTTGGTGCAGATACCGACAACTGGATGTGGCCGCGCCATACAGGTGACTTCTCCCTGTTCCGCATTTATGCCGATAAGGATGGAAAACCTGCGGAATACTCCAAAGATAATGTACCCTTGAAGGTAAAGAAACACCTTACGATCAGCCTTGCAGGCTACAAGGAAGGTGACTTCACGTTCGTTATGGGATTCCCCGGACGCAACTGGCGTTATATGATCTCCGACGAAGTGGAAGAACGTATGGAAACTACGAATTTCATGCGCCATCATGTACGCGGTGTGCGCCAAGAAGCATTAATGGAACAGATGCAGAAAGACCCCGCCGTACGTATTCACTACGCCAGCAAGTATGCTTCATCTGCCAACTATTGGAAGAATGCCATCGGTATGAACGAAGGACTTGTCCGCCTGAAAGTGCTGGATACTAAACGGGCACAACAGGAGCAACTCCTCGCCCGCGGACGCGAACAGGGTGACGACTCTTATCAGAAAGCATTCGACCAGATACGGGACATCGTCGCGCATCGCCGCCCTGCCCTTTATCACCAGCAAGCCATTCAGGAAGCATTGGTAACGGGATTGGACTTCATGCGCATTCCTAATACTTCTGCCATGCTGGCTGCTTTGAAGAACAAAGACAAAGCGCAGATTAAAACTGCCACAGATAGCTTGAAGATTGCCGCAGACAAGTATTTTGCCTCCGTACCTTTCCCCGAAGTGGAACGTATTGTTGCCAAAAAAATGCTGCAGACTTACATGCAATATATCCCCGCAGAACAACGTATCAGTATCTTTGAAGTGATCGATAAGCGTTTCAAGGGGAATAGTGATGCTTTTGTGGACGCTTGCTTCGACCACTCTATTTTTGGTAATAAAGAGAACTTCGAGAAGTTTATCCGCAAGCCGGGCTCTTATAAACTGGGCTTCGACTGGATGGTGTTGTTCAAGCATTCCATCACCGATGGTTTGTTGCAGACCGCCATCGCCATGGCAGAGGCCAACAAGAACTATAATGCCGCACATAAAGTGTGGGTAAAGGGAATGATGGATATGAAACGCAGTGCAGGCACTCCGATCTATCCGGACGCCAACTCTACCCTGCGTCTCACTTACGGACAAGTGTTACCGTATGAACCTGCGGACGGAGTGGAATATGGCTATTACACCACACTCAAAGGTGCCATGGAAAAGGAAGATCCCAATAACTGGGAATTCGTGATTCCTGCAAAACTGAAACAGTTGTATCAGGCAAAAGACTTCGGTCGCTATGCCATGCCGAACGGTGAAATGCCTATCTGTTTCATCGTGAACACGGATAATACCGGTGGTAACTCCGGCAGTCCGGTATTCAATGCCAAAGGTGAACTGATCGGTACAGGTTTCGACCGTAATTATGAAGGGCTTACAGGAGACATCGCTTTCCGCCCCTCATCACAACGTGCCGCCTGTGTAGATATCCGCTATACTTTATTCATCATAGAGAAGTATGCCGGAGCTTCACACATCATTAAGGAATTGACGATTGCGGAATAAAAGCAACTAAAAGTCCCTACGGACTTCCGATAATTCACCCCTACAAGTATCTGCATAGTACCTGTAGGGGTGTTTCTTTTAAGAAATCATTTCCATAGGAAAATGTTTCATTATAACAAGTATTCTAAAAAATAGCCAAAATATGCTCAAAACGGCCATAAAGGATAAAAGGGCGTGAACAATACATATCCGAAACTGTTTCTAACTACAGACAATAACACTAATTTTGTAGTAATAAAAAAACTTGTAGTACTAACAGAAAGGAAAAGATTATGGAAAAATTTGAAGAACTTATACAGTCAGAAAAACCCGTTTTAGTAGATTTCTTTGCTACCTGGTGTGGTCCATGTAAGGCTATGCACCCTGTATTGGAAGAGTTGAAAGGTCAAATTGGTGAAGCTGCCCGCATCGTAAAAATCGATGTTGACCAGCACGAAGAACTGGCTGCCAAGTATCGCATACAGGCAGTACCTACTTTTATTATATTCAAGAAAGGGGAAGCTGTTTGGCGCCATTCCGGAGTAATCAAAGGCAGCGAACTGAAAACTGTCATCGAACAAAATTCATAAGAAATAAAAAACATGAAGAAAATCTTAACAGTTGCCATTCTGCTATTTGCAAGTGTACTGACGTATGCCTGCACAGACAAGGCTCAGGCACAGCAAAAAGAACCGGAAAAAAAGGAAGCTAAGAGCGGGGAGGTCATCGTAATGAACAAGGATATGTTCATTAAGGATGTATTCGACTATGGGAAATCCCAGGATTGGAAATATAAAGGTGATAAACCTGCCATCATTGACTTGTATGCCGACTGGTGTGGTCCCTGTCGTATGACAGCACCGATCATGAAGGAACTGGCAAAAGAATACGCCGGCAAGATCGTGATTTACAAGGTAAATGTGGATAAGGAACGCGAACTTGCCGCATTATTCAATGCAAGCAGTATTCCTCTCTTTGTCTTCATTCCGATGGAAGGAGAACCGCAGCTTTTCCGCGGTGCAGCAGATAAAGCTACCTATCAAAAAGCCATTGAAGATTTTTTATTGAAAAAGAAATAGTAAAAGTCACAGGAGTCATGTATGAATGATGAGAGGCATATCTTTCCACTCATTATTGTACATCTCCGTGACAGTGTGATAACCGGACGCTTGCAGGACCGCCAAGGCTTGCAGGCGTCCGTTGTTTATACGCTCCGGGTAATGGGAATCACTGTTCACCTGCACGCGGATCCCCTTCTCCAGCAATACAGGGAAGTAGCGTTCGTTGGGATAGAAAGTACCCAATTCAAGATATGATTTCGTATTGACCTCTACAATATACCCCCTACGGGCAATGGCATCCAAATATTCTTGTATCAAATCATCGTACCAAGGCTCATCCAGCAGACCGGGACGGTAAGCAGCAGCATTATAATGCATTTTATCGGCATGCCCCACAACGTCAAATCCACCTAATTCTACCATACGCATCAGGCGTTCGTAATAGAGATGTACCACTCGTACCAAATTACCTCCGAACTCTTCGTCCACCAGTTTACGGAATTTATCCGCTGTAACATCTACATCCACAACCTCTCCTTTATCATTGTAAAGCAGGTGTACCGAGCCAATGCGATAATCCAATGGCAATTCTCGGAAACGAGCAACAGAAGGATTACTTTCTTCATTCAGATAGTCGATCTCCAAACCTATATACAATTCTATCTGTCCGGCATATTTAGCTTTCAGCCGACGAAATTCTGTCAAGTAATCATCCATGCAATCCCACTCCATGGTCCAGGCAGTAGGGAACGGCAACGGGGCATGAGATGAAAAGCCGTAAGACGTAAATCCTTCGCTCAGGGCAAAGCGGATGAAGTCTTCCATATTAGCACGTCCGTCACAATACAAGCTATGACTATGATAGTTAGTTAAATTTCCAGTTCTATTGCTCATAATCTTATCATTCTTCTATCTCACTAAGTTCCAGCCAACGCATGGTCTTCTCATCAATCAGATCGGTTACCTCAGGCAGACGTTTGGATTTCTCTGTCAGCTCGTCTACAGACAGGGTACCACTGCATAAAGCAGTTTCAATACTGGCCTTTTCTTCTTCCAAGGCAGCAATTTCCTGTTCCAGCTGTTCGAACTCTCTCTTCTCCTTAAAGGACATCCGTCGCTTTTCATTCAGACGTACTTTAGAAGTTTTGTCTTCCTGCGGTTTAGCAGCCTCTTTCTCTTTTTCTTTCTCTTGGCGGGCTTTTTCTTCTTTCCAGCTACGATACTGCGTATAGTTTCCGGGGAAATCACGAATGTCCGCCTGCCCATTGAACACCAACAAGTGGTCTACGACTTTATCCATAAAGTAACGGTCATGGCTAACCACAATCACACAGCCCTTGAAATTCTGCAAATACTCTTCCAGCACATTCAGAGTGATAATATCCAAGTCGTTGGTAGGCTCATCCAATACAAGGAAGTTAGGATTGCGCATCAGTACCGTACACAAGTACAGGCGGCGGCGTTCTCCACCACTCAATTTATAGACATAGCTATGTTGGGTTTCGGGGGTGAAAAGGAAATGCTGCAGAAATTGGGAAGCAGTCAGCTTCTTGCCATTACCCATTTCTATGACTTCGGCAATATCCTGCACCACATCAATGACCTTCATCTGTTCATCAAACTGCAAGCCATCCTGCGAGTAATAACCGAAACGCACCGTCTCACCAATATCGATTGTCCCACTGTCTGCCTTTACTTCTCCCATCAGGATTTTGATAAAAGTAGATTTACCGGTACCATTATTTCCCACAATACCCATCTTTTCATAACGGGCAAAGATATAAGAGAAATCTTCCAATATCTTCAGGTCACCGAATGATTTGTACACATGGTCCGCCTCGAATATCTTACTGCCGATATAGGACGCTTTCACATCCAGCTTCACATTGTCGTTATTGAAACGCTGCTTGGCTACTTTCTCCAATTCGTAGAAAGCCTCTTCACGATAGCGGGCTTTATGTCCGCGGGCTTGCGGCATACGGCGCATCCATTCCAGTTCTGTACGATACAGGTTGTTGGCGCGGGTGATCTCGACATTCGTTGCATCAATGCGTTCCTGCCGTTTCTCCAGATAATAACTATAGTTTCCTTTGTATTGATAAATCTGACGATTGTCTATTTCAATGATTTCGGTGCAGACACGATCCAGAAAATAGCGGTCGTGCGTCACCATAAGCAGGCTGAGGTTGGTGCGGCGCAAATAATCTTCCAGCCATTCAGTCATATCAAGATCGAGGTGGTTGGTAGGCTCATCCAGAATCAGAAAATCCGGTTCAGTGATAAGGGTATTGGCAAGTGCCACACGCTTCAGCTGACCACCGGAAAGGTGCTTTACTTGCTGGTCGAAATTACGTATCTTCAATTGAGACAGAATTTGCTTGGCCTTCTGCTCATAATCCCATGCTTTTTCATGGTCCATGCGTATCAGGATTTCATCGAGTCCCGGATGCCCTTCCGTCTCCATGCAACGTTCGTATTCCTTAATCAGTTCTACAGTACTGTTGCCATGATGAAAACAGGCTTCCAATACAGTCAGGTTTTCCGGATATTGCGGGTCTTGTTCCAAATACCCCACCCGGAGGTCACGGCGGAAAGATATATTCCCACTGTCATATCCCTCTTTTCCGGCAATGATATTCAGTAAGGTAGTTTTACCGCTACCATTCTTGGCAATCAATCCGATACGTTGTCCTTCTGCTACACCAAGAGCAACATTCTCAAGCAATACCAAATCACCAAACGATTTGGTCAAATTCTCTATCTGAAGATAACTAATCACAATTTAAGATTTATGATTTATAATTTATAGTTGGTGGGCGGATAATCAGAGCAAGGCTTTATAGGTTTCTGCCAAGTTGCAAGGCTCCCCTGCCTTCACTTTGCTCCACACTAATTTCATGGGGTCAATCCATTCTCCGGTAATAAGATTCTGTAGCACAGGAGCTTCACGATTACCATCTATCAGGGTCATCCACTCCAGGCCATCTACTTCATTGGCAAGAATCACACAGATGACAATACCGAAAGAGAGCCACGCTTCTTTCTTCTTCGGCCCGATAGTTCCACCATCGATGATCTGCTGCATACTGTCCAAATCTTCTTCCATTCCCTGGAAGTCTTTTTTCAGTTGCTCCTTCACAGTGGTTGTCACCCACTCAAAAGCTTCATTAATCTGATAGATTTCGGACAAACGGACAGGAATAATCTCTTCCGGATATTTCACTCCCTCTTTGCGTATTTCCAATGAAGCAATAACCGCCTCGGCTTCTGCCGCAGATGAACCCTTACTGACAGTAAAAGAACATTCGAAAGCAACATCGCCCATACCAGTAATCCAAAGGTGGGAAGTATAATAAGCTCCATCTTCCTCAAACATCTCTTTACTGTAAGCACATTCCATATTTCCTATCCTTACGGAAACAGCCGAAGGATTGTCTTTCAGTTCCTGCCGGATTACTTCCCTGGCATACGTCGCACTGCCTTTGTATGCAGAGATACGGAAATTTCCGGTCCATTCATTAGGATTATAGAAGAGAAAAGAGCCTTCTCCATCTTCAAATTCATTCCAGTCTGCGGGATACATCATGGAAAACCATGCCCCCGGAGAGATAAACTTCTTGCTTTGTGCCATTGTTATTCAGAGGTTAAAAACGAGGCCACCTGACCTCGTCCGGCAAAAGTAACACTACCGCCGTTGATATGCAAACAAACAGAAACAAAAAACAGCCGATTCTCACGAACCGACTGTCCCAATCATCATCTATGAATGAAGACCATTATAGTCTTCAATATCTTATTAAATCTCTATCAAATTTCAATGAAAATCATATTCTTGTTTTCGAGCGCAAAGATAATCAATGAAATACATCAGTTCCCAATATTTTAAGATATTTAAAATAACATTCTATAAACAAAGGAATTTTATAGACCAGTACAGCAAAAAAACAGCCGATTCTCACGAACCAGCTGCTTCAATCATCATTTATGAATGAAGACTCTTACTGTCTTCATTATATTAGCGGCTATCTAATATAACCGTAATATTCATCGTCTGTAGCACAATCCCACCAAATAGGATAGCACCAAATATTTGTTTCAAAAGCCTTTGAGTTGGCAGCTCCGGCATTCGTTGCATTATACTGTAATTCCAACGTGGCGGGCAACCTCCAACGACGCATCCAGTACATGGGGTCAGTAGGTGAAGTTCCGGTTATTTCCGCCTGTCCGGCAAATAGCGGTCCACGCTGATAACCGGGATATACAACACCGAAATTACCGATATTACCGGCACTGTAATTAAAACGACGCATATCATTCCAATTTTCAGCACTGCATCCCATTGCTAAGTACTTTTGTAACATAATGTCGGCCATAGTCAGACTGCCTTCATCCTGGCAAACAGCGTCACTCGCCATATAAGCAGCAATCTCACTGTTGTCCATCGGCCACATATCCTTATTATCATAACCGGCAGCTTTCCACTCTTCCAATTTTGTCTGCATCATATCTATGTGAACTTTAATGCCTTCTTTATAAGCAGCAAGAGCTTTCGTTTTATCACCTTTACGCATATAAACCTCAGACTTAATAAAACACATTTCATGATAAGTTAAAACTTCAAAGTCCGAATTAGGACGTATCTGGAACGACCCCGTAGAGCCAACAGCACCGGCAGATACAGCAGCCGTAGTCTGGAAATACCAATACATATCCATTTCACCTTGCCCACCCATGCCTGTAAGACAGGAGTTGTTACGCAAATTTACATAGATCGTATCCCCTGCATATATATAGTTAGTACTATTCACATAAGGAGAACCTTTAGGATAAGTCACAATAACCTTATTGCCATCCACTGTATACTTCTTACCTTTCAACGATGCAATAAATTCGTTACGCTTGCTTGCATCCGCAATCTCATACGAAATATCCTTATCGGCATCAGCGTAAACAGGAGATTGGATAGAGAGTTCTCCTCCAGCAGTCAAACGAGCCGATTCTCCATAGAAATCGACACCCACAGAACGTAACCAGTCATAGGACTGTACCTTACCATCTGCATTTAGTTTAATATTACACATGGCAGCCGGTACGATTTTAGTCATACGGGGATCTACCGTGCCTGCCCCACGCATATTGGTCAGCAAATCATAATAGTATTTCGAAAGCCTCTGGTTGGAACCGTAAGCAGCAACATTCCAATTGGAATTAGTCATCACAGGATCCTGAAGCAGATAATCTGTTACATCCGAAGAGCTATTATAGCATTTAACTAATATATTATCGCTGTTTGATTGAGGAGCTTTCGACAAACATTCTAAAATAGCATCCGGATTAAACAAATCTGCTTTTTTGGAAAGCTTCAATAAATAGCGAGCTTTCAAACCATAGCAAAGCTTTAACCACTTCTGGACATCACCAGCATTCCACATATCCCCATCTATCAATCTGGTAGCTGAAGTTTCCTGAGCCCTTCCAAAAAGTTCAATGGCCTCATCCAATTTGGCAATACATCCATTAAAGATTGTTTTCCCATCATCATAGGCAGGACTCGGTGAAGCACCTAATGCCTCTGTATAAGGTATCTCGCCATACAGGTCGAGCATTTCCATAAATCCCAAGGCATGGAATACATCGGCTGCGGCCATGTAGTGATAGGCTCCTTCCTGTTCTGCCTTCTTATACAAATCATTCAGATTGGCAGCAGTCTCCACAAACCAAGTCTGGTAAGGAGTGGTGGTGGTACCTGACGGGCATGCCCATGTGACACTCAACTTATTGTTATTACCATTATTACTATAAAAAACACCCGCCTGACAAGCTGTACGCATATTCACAGTACCGGCACTATACATATAAAATTTCTGAATCCAAGGTAAACGATTCGAAACCAAAGCGCTTTCATTATTGGGAGAATCCGGATCGACATTAACATCCAGCCACTCCTCACAGGATGTTGTGCTTAAAGTAAGCATACACCCCAGTGCTATATATTTAAAATACTTCATAGTCTTCAATTTTTTGCAGTTATTAGAATGTAAGATTAACGCCAAAAGAAAAACTGGATGTTGACGGAACGCTACAATAATCAATACCTGTAGCACCGGAACCGCCTGTACCACCAGCCGTACTAACTTCAGGGTCCATGCCCTTATAGTTTGTCCAAGTAAACAAGTTTGTTCCGGTAGCAGTTACCGATAATCTCTTAATAACATTCTGTCTTTTTATTAGCTTCGTGAAATCATAGCTGACAGATAAAGAGCGCAATTTCAACCAATTTACAGAAGTTATAAAGTTATAGGAGTTTGAACAATAGTTATCCCAGTATTTCTTTATCATGGCCTTACCGGAATATGTAACGCCATTGATATCATAACTTTGGTCAGCATAATAGGTCTGATTAATATCTGCTCCAGTTTTACTGTCTACTCCAGTCACCGTCACATATTCACGACCATTTTCCAAGGTGCGTTTGCTTAATCCATTTGACACCATATAGTATTCAGTACCGTTATATACATCACCGCCAATGCGGAAATCAAGCAAGAAAGAAAGCGTCAAATCCTTAATGTGGAATGTATTATTCAAACCACCTATAAATTTCGGTTCACGGTTACCGACAACTTCACTTGTAGAAGAATGAATTTTATATAACCCTGTAGTAGCATCTACCTGATATCTTCCGCCTATGATTTCTTGATTATCCTCTCCGGTAGTTTCATAAGCAAAACGACTACCAACCAATGCAAGGAATTTACCACCATTCGGAACAGAGGCAGCTTTTACCGTACCGAACTGCGCATCTGTCGGATAGAACATACTTACACCATCCAGAAAATCACCCAATTTACCACGGTTATAAGAAGTATTTAAAGTAATATTCCATTCAAAGTCTTTTGTTACAATAGGCTTACCGGTAATAGCTATTTCCATACCATTATTGATTACAGAACCTGAATTGATAGAAGACATTATGGAACCGTTTGCATTAGACAAACGAGGAGAAGCGATTTGATTTTTGGTCTGACTATGATAATAAGTATAGTCCAACCCTAAACGTCCACCTAAAAATCTCAATTCTGTACCTACTTCCCATGCCGTCTGGATCTCAGGTTTCAGATATGCATTGCCAAGCACATACTGATTTCCAACCCCGGTAAAAGAACCATAAGTAATAGGAGTTTCCAGATAAGTTAACGTGGCATAAGCGTTAGCATCCTTGCCGACTTGTGCCCAACTGGCACGTACCTTGCCGAAAGTAAGTATATCGTTCTTGCTAAACAGCTCGGTGAATACAAATGAACCGCTGACGGAGGGATAGAAATAAGAACGATTATCAATAGGTAAAGTAGATGACCAGTCATTACGACCTGTGACTGTGAGATAAGCAATATTTTTATAAGAAGCACGAAATTCACCATATACGCCTACCAGTCTTTTCTTTGATGTAGCATCTTTAAAGAATTGATTTTCTTTTGATATATTATTAAAGCTGATTGTACCTGCCGTAATAAAGTCATATCCCCAATGGGTTTGGTTATGACGCTCAGTACTTTCAGTAGTAGTACCTACCAATAAATTCAGATCGAAATCACCAAAGGTTTTATGGAAATTACTCATCACATTCGTTGAAATATAATTGTAAGTATAGTCACTCTTATTCAGACGACCATTCTGATACATTTCTTTTGCAACAGAGCCCGGAGCAATATAAGTATATGCTTCCGTCGTATATTGGTCGTAACCTACACGTGCTGAAACATCCCACCAGTCTGCTATTTTGAAAGAAGCATTTGCTGCACCGGTAAAGCGCTTTGTATTATCCGACAGCTTGTTTTTATTTATAATCCAATACGGATTTTCCTTATCGCTTGCCAAATCCAGACGACCATCAAACAAACGATATTTAGAACCATCCTCATTCAAGTACTTCGACATGTCTTCGGTCTGGGGCCAACTGTAAAGTGCAGTCATGGTACCATTACCACCACCGTCATATAAACCTGCGGAAGTTAATGTCTTATCTGTATCTGCTATAGAATAGGAAACGTTAGCACCTACCGTCAAACGACCATATTTCTGTTCACCATTAAAGCGGACTGTTGTTTTATTATAACCTGTTTTAGGAACAATACCCGTTTGATCATAATTAGATGCAGACAAAAAGAATGAACTATTTTTAGTTCCACCGGAAATGCTAACATTATTATCCCAAACAGCACCATTTTGGAAGAAGTCACCAATGTTATCATATAGTTGGGTACCGGAAGCGATTCTCTCTCCCCATGACAAGTAAGTCAAATCATCCAAAACACCATTATTTGAATAGTATCCACGGCCAAATTCCGTCTGAACTTCCGGTAGCTTAGTAGCCCATGAGCTACTCAACTTACTGGAAAAGTCAACTTTAACAGAACCTTCAGCGCCTTTTTTAGTAGTTATAATAATCGCACCATCGGCAGCACGCGAACCATACAAAGCAGCTGCAGCAGCACCTTTCAATATGGACATGGTCTCAATATCTTCCGGATTGATATCCATCACACGATTTGAGTAGGTTGTATTACTACGCGTCATACCATCAGTACCGCTATTCCCCACTACTTGTGTAGAGTTATCATAAATAATTCCATCCACCACAAACAAAGGCTGGTTCTCGCGACCTTCTGAAGTAGAATTACCACCACGAATGATAATACTTGCACCGGCACCTGCCGCACCACTACTCTGCGTAATATTTACACCTGGAACCTTACCTGCCAATGAATTAATAACATTGGTATTTTTGTTCTTCAATAATTCTTCTGAGTTAATATCAGATACAGCATAGCCTAAAGCCTTCTTTTCCTTTTTAATACCCATAGCAGTCACCACAACTTCATTCAAAGTCTGGGCATCTTCTTTCAAGGTCACTGTATATACATTTCCTGCACCTACCTTAACTTCAGCTGAAGTATACCCCACGAATGAAATTACTAATGTGCTACCCAACTGGGCATCTACAGAGAATCCGCCATCTACATTAGTAACAGTACCCGTGCCTGTACCCTTTACTAATACGCTGGCACCAATGATTGGCTCACCCGTTGCATCTACAACTTTTCCCGTGATTTTCTTTGCTTGTTGAGTACTTTGGGAACTTGGTGTATCAACATTTATATATAAGTACAACAAACGCCTATTTATTGTTATTTTTATATTATCTTCCGGAAAAGTACTTACTCTTTTTTTACTGGATACTGGACGACCTGATACTTACTTAATAATACATAACATCTCATTAATCTCACCGAAGAACCTGATATTGACTAAAAAGAATAATTGCATGAATAAATAAAAAATCAGCCAGCCTAATTATTAATAATCAAATATCAATATTCACATCAATTAAACCAGTTAAGTAATGAAAGTCTAATTGATTTCTATCTCAGCTTGATAATAACATTCTATATTTTTTAGAATTTATATATATAAAATATAAATATTACTATATTATTGTTTTAAGAGAATACAATCACATAGAAACTAAATACAACATATTCACCAATATTACAAACAATTATTTATAATATACTTTCAATATAACATATATATCAGCAGAAATAAATACAATATGATTTTTAGATAAAGTAGTATTTCATGTATTAAGAATGAAATATAAGTCTCAGCAAAGAAGAGAAATAAATATATTAGTATTCGTTTACATATTTTTAATACTTAATATAACACAAATATCAAACTAATTTATATTTTTGCAAACAAATCCAAATTATATAGCTTATGAAAAACAATTATCACTTATCATTAGTATTGCTTGTATTGTTTGGGATATCTTCTCCATATTTGGCTAAAGCAGCCGATCGAGAGAATACACCAAGTTCCCAAAGAACTTAACTTTACTATTCAATTTTACATTACTTTCCAATGGGCTGTATCTTCCTTCTCACATCCTTAGAAATCTCCAAAAACATGTAATTCAATTTCCCGGAATGTATTCCTTCTTCATTTTGCTTATACTTATTATTAGCGTATTGCTTTGACTTATCGAATGTTAGTCGTGACATTTGATTCTGTGATTTACCTACCATCGTTGAATCCAGCTTCTCATCCGGAAAGAAATCATCCAGATCCACATCTCCAATCATAGTAGTTTCAAGGAAGTTCATATTCTTGCGACCGGCATCTGTATAATACCCCACAAACATGTGTCCCGGAGTACGAACCAATATTGGTTCTATATTAATAGCACGAAGCAAGGAAGCAAACAGCACGCTACCATCCACACAGTTAATCTGCGAAGACTCCAGTGCATCATCAAACGTGCGAACACGCTGGGAAAAGACCACATTACTGGACAAACTGGTATTGGAAACAGAACTGTAACGGAAATTACGCTTTTGAAGCACGTTCCATAGAGCATAGACTTGCTTGTCCACCACTTCTGCATTGCCACCTTGATAGCCCAAGAAACGATTGACAATACGGGTATTCAGTGCTTCACGCAACAATTTGTCAATCATCGGATTCTCCTCATTAACGTATGCCGCAAAGAAAATTCCTGTATCATGAAACTTAGTCCCGTTCGTGACATACCCCAACAGACACTCATTGATGCTGCGAACTGAAAAAGTACGAACCCGCTGTCCCAAATCCTTATCATTCATTTCTACCTTAACAGCCACACTTACCGGTTCCGCCTGATTATTATTCTTCAGCGCTTCGTAATTCCAGATAATATCGGGATAGATCGTATATTCCGTCCGTGGTTTAGCCAACACAAACTCAGATACGGAACGGGAAAAGAACGGAGTTTCAGCAACTTCAATACGTACCCTGCTGTACGCCTTTCCTGAACGAATCCGGATAGAAATACAGGATTTAGAATTACCCACATATAAAGAATCAGCCGGAACAATGACCTGCACATCCGTTGTTGCTACAGAAAGGATACTGGAAGGAAAAATATTGCCTCCCAGCTCATCCGTTATCTCAAACCCGGAACGGAACGGAGCCGTATTCAGCCAAAAGGAACCTGCCACAACCACCACCAATAAAGCTATCAGAGCGGGCAAACGCCATTTATATCGCCGAAAATTTATATTAGTCAACTCTTTCATACCAATGTTATTTATATTAAGACAAAGGTAAGTATAAAAACTGGAATGCAAAAGTAATAGTTTACAGTTCTTCACTCTACCAAAACCGGATCAACTCCGTACCATCTCCGTACCTATACGTTTGGACTTGATACGGCTTTGACACGGTCTTGGTACGGACTTGGTATGTACCGGATGACCTTCAGCACATACTAAAATGTAACCGAATTGTAACACGTGTTTCACTTTCCCGTAACAAAAACACCGCATCTTTGTCGCTGAAAAGAAATAAAGTATAACTTTGTGGTAGGAGAATTTGTTTTGAATACCTCATATTAATTAGAAAAAGCAATGAACGATTATCGTATTTTAGTTGTAGACGATGAAGAGGACCTTTGCGAGATCCTGAAATTCAACCTTGAAAATGAAGGGTATGAAGTGGACACGGCCCATTCTGCCGAAGAGGCATTGAAAATGGATATCGGTAGCTACAGCTTGTTGCTACTGGACGTGATGATGGGAGAAATATCCGGTTTCAAAATGGCCAGCCTGCTAAAGAAAGATAAGAAAACCGCTCAGGTACCTATTATATTCATCACTGCCAAGGATACGGAAAATGATACGGTAACCGGCTTCAATCTGGGAGCTGATGACTACATCTCCAAACCTTTCTCTCTGCGTGAAGTCATCGCACGTGTCAAAGCTGTATTGCGCCGCACCCAACAAGGAGAACAGGAACGGGCACCGGAGCAAATCAGCTACAAAACATTAGTCATTGATATTGTGAAAAAGAAAGTTAGTATCGATGGGGAAGAAGCCCCTCTCACCAAAAAAGAATTTGAGATATTACTTTTACTCCTCCAGAGCAAAGGACGCGTATTCTCCCGCGAAGATATACTGGCACGGATATGGAGCGACGAGGTCTATGTACTGGACCGCACCATCGATGTGAACATCACCCGTTTGCGTAAGAAAATAGGTATTTATGGAAAATGCATCGTAACTCGCTTAGGATATGGATACTGCTTCGAAGCTGAATAATACCACACATTTCCTGTCGTTCAGCCGAAGGTTATTTCTTTCGGTCATTTCACTGTTTCTGGTATTTGCCGGATGCTTCTTGGCGTATCAATACCAACGTGAGAAAGAATACAAGGTAGATCTGCTGGATATACAGCTACAGGACTATAATGAACGGTTGCACCAGGAGCTTGCCCGCATTCCGGACAGCTTATGGAACACCACACTGGAACGATACCTGCAAAAATACATCAAACAGGATTTACGTATTACGGTAGTTAATGTACAGGGTGACGTATTATATGACAGCTACGAAAATCAGAAATTAGGCAATCATATCAACCGCCCGGAAGTGCAAAAAGCACTGGCAGAAGGAAAAGGGTATGATGTACGCCGTACTTCCGAAACAACGGGAGTGCCCTACTTCTATTCCGCCACACTCTATGAGGGCTACATCATACGTTCCGCCCTCCCCTACGACCTGAACCTTGTAAGACACCTTGCAGCAGACCAGCACTATATCTGGTTTACCGTCATCGTATCATTGCTATTAATATTCATCTTCTACAAGTTCACCTCTAAACTGGGGACAGCCATCAATCAGCTACGTGAGTTTGCCAAACGTGCTGACAAGAATGAGCCTGTGGAAACAGATATGCAATCCGCCTTCCCGCACAACGAACTGGGAGAGATTTCACAGCATATCATCCAGATATACAAGCGACTGCGTGAAACCAAAGAGGCGCTATACATTGAGCGGGAGAAGTTGATCACCCACTTACAAACCTCACATGAAGGATTGGGCGTATTCAATAAGGACAAGAAAGAAATCCTGGTCAACAACCTGTTCACACAGTACAGCAATCTGATTTCAGACTCCAACCTGCAAACAACAGAGGAAATATTCTCCATCAGTGAGTTCCAGAAAATCACGGATTTCATCAACAAAGCTCCCAAGCGTCCGGGCAAGGAAGAAAAGCGTATGTCTATCAGCATCAATAAGAATGGACGTATGTTTATTGTGGAATGTATTATATTCCAGGATTTAAGCTTCGAGATATCCATCAATGACATCACTCAGGAAGAAGAGCAGATCCGCCTGAAACGCCAGTTGACGCAGAACATCGCACATGAACTGAAGACTCCGGTCAGTAGCATACAGGGATATTTGGAAACCATCGTCAACAATGAAAACATTTCCCGGGAAAAGATGCAGACATTCATAGAGCGATGTTATGCCCAAAGCAACCGGTTAAGCCGACTGCTACGCGACATCTCCGTATTAACGCGTATGGACGAAGCCGCCAACATGATCGACATGGAGAAAGTAGACATCAGCCTGTTGGTAGGCAATATCGTAAACGAGGTATCCCTGGAACTGGAAGAAAAGCATATCACCGTAGTCAACTCCCTAAAACCGAAGATACAACTACGGGGAAATTACTCCCTGCTATACTCCATTTTCCGCAACCTGATGGACAATGCCATTGCTTATGCAGGCACGGATATACGCATCAACATCAGCTGTTTCCGCGAGGACGAGAACTTCTACTACTTTAGTTTTGCCGATACCGGCGTGGGCGTCTCTCCCGAACATCTGAACCGCTTATTCGAACGCTTCTACCGGGTGGATAAAGGACGTTCACGCAAACTGGGCGGTACAGGATTGGGATTGGCTATCGTAAAGAACTCGGTAATCATCCATGGAGGTACCATTTCGGCCAAGAACAACCAGAGGGGCGGATTAGAATTCGTATTCACCCTGGCAAAGGAAAAGTAAGAAACGGTTTGCACTAATCACTTTTTTCCTTATCTTTGCGATGCATTGGTTTACTGTCTTTGTTCGGAGACGGTAATTAAAAGGGAATCAGGTGCAAATCCTGAACAGTCCCGCTGCTGTAAGTTTCATGATAGGTTGCAGGCAAACTACCAATAGCCACTGGAAGTCCGCTTCCGGGAAGGCGCCTGGCAACAGAAACAAGTCAGAAGACCTGCCATGCACTGTTTCTATCACTGCTTTCGAGGAAAAAGCGTTGAGTCTAAATGAAACGGGCAAATCGTCCCCTCATTTCATTCATCCACTCGGCTTCAAAGAAAGTAAGGAACAATAAACTCTGCCAAGTTTATTTGAATGGTGTCCGGTCGAAGGGATTTCGCCCGGACATTTTATTCTGTAACTTTCCCAAAACAAATTTCATCATCCGCGTGTTATACATGCAGTAAACAATCAATACGAAGAGTTATGGAAGCAGATTATAAACTGATCGACAATGAAGAACGTCACCAATATGAGTTCCATGTCGATCAATATACTCCAAAGATTGAGTATATAAAATCAACGAATGGGGAGATTTACCTGACACACACCGAAGTACCCACTCAACTGGGTGGTAAAGGCATCGGCAGCCAGTTAGTAGAAAAAGCATTAAAAGATATAGAAAAACAAGGACTAAGGTTAGTACCTCTCTGCCCGTTTGTAGCGGGATACATTCACAAACATCCCGAATGGAAAAAAATTGTAATGAAAGGTATTCACATTCAACAATAAATAGTTATGAATATAAAAAAAGAATATACGAACGGGGAAGTGACCATCATCTGGCAACCCAGTCTGTGCCAACATGCGGGCATTTGTACCAAAACCCTTCCGAATGTGTATCATCCGAAAGAAAAACCGTGGATAACGGCTGAAAATGCAACGACGGAAGAATTGATCGCTCAAATCAAGAAATGCCCGTCGGGAGCATTAAGTTACAGAATGAATAACGAGAAAGAAGATAAATAAAAGAAATGAGGTTACCCCTTCAATATATGAATCCGGGTAACCTCATTTGTATTATGAAAAAGAAAGCAGTTATGTACGTTCCAATTGAACAGTGAAATGACGCATCAGGGGAGCCTCCCAAGTAATACGGACTCCATTAGTAATACTTTCACGACGGTCGAAAACATTCTTCAACGCTACTGCTATCACGTTCATGTGATTATCCGTATATACGCGGCGGGGAATAGCAAGACGCAATAAATCCAATCCGGTAAAACGGTTCTCACGAGTAACCGGATCACGGTCTGCCAGAATATAACCGATTTCACATCCTCTGATACCGGCTTCAAGATACAATTCAACCGTTAGAGTCTGTGCCGGGAATTCATTCTTCGGTACATGCGTCAGTACCTTCGTTGCATCCACAAAAATGGCATGTCCGCCTGCTGGACGCTGATAAGGAATACCGTATTCATCCAACTTCTTTGCCAGATATTCTACCTGACGGATGCGGGTTTCCAGATTATCAAATTCCGTATTCTCATCCAGTCCTGTGGCAAGTGCATTCATGTCACGACCATTCATACCACCGTAAGTAAGATACCCTTCATATTGCACGCAAAAGCCTTTGGCACCTTCGTACCAATCTTTTTTTCGTGTAGCAATGAAGCCTCCCATATTGACGATACCATCCTTCTTGGCACTCATAGTCATACCATCTGCCAGTTCGAACATCTCTTTCGTAATTTCCTTGATTGTTTTACCGCTATAGCCATCTTCACGCATTTTGATGAAGTAAGCATTTTCCGCAAAACGTGCGGAGTCAAATAATACAGGTTTATGATACTTATCCGCAAGAGCACGGACTTCACGAAGGTTCTGCATGGATACGGGCTGTCCGCCGGCCGTGTTGTTCGTAATGGTAACGATGATAAACGGTATACGGTCAGCATGCTCCTGCAATGCTTTTTCCAATTTCACAGGATCGACATTGCCTTTAAAAGGTATTTCCAACTGAGTATTTTTCGCTTCATCGATGGTGCAATCCAAAGCAATGGCCTTCCGGCCCTCAATATGCCCTTTGGTGGTATCAAAGTGAGAGTTACCCGGAACAATATCTCCCTCATGTACCAGGTAAGAGAAAAGCACATTCTCGGCTGCACGTCCCTGATGGGTGGGAATGACATATTCAAAACCAGTCAGACGGGTGATCACTTCTTTCAGGTTGAAGAAGGAGGAAGCACCTGCATAACTTTCGTCGCCCAACATCATCGCTGCCCATTGGCGATCGCTCATTGCTCCCGTACCGGAGTCGGTTATCAAATCGATATATACTTGCTCGGATTTCAGCTGGAACACATTGTAATGGGCTTCTTTCAGCCACTGCTCACGTTCCTGGCGGGTACTCTTCCGAATGGGTTCCACCATTTTAATTTTCCAAGACTCTGCAAAAGGTAATTCCATAGTGCTTGCTTATTATTTTGACATTTAGTTAACAAAAAGACCCGTAGAAAATCTTCCACGGGTCGAATATAAGCATTTATACAGGATTAAACAAAAGTTTTACTATCTTTTTGTCAACAGTTCATTCCTTTGACAGAAATTTCTTCTTCTCCTTCTTACTCATCTCCCGCACAACAATCGCGACAGGATGCCAGGACTTATACATCACACGAGGTTCAGGCTTGCCTACTTCCTCCTGGGAAAGACAAAAATCAGGTACATACGAGTAATCCGGCCTATCAGGACAATAGATACTGAAACGCAAATGGGAACCTTGCTTGTAGTTCTCACCGCCAATGATGCCAAGCGGCTGTCCCGGAATCACCTCTTCACCCGGAGAAACAAAGATCCCTCCATTCTGGAATAATTTATAACGGGCAAAAGTTCCGTCCTTATGGAAAACTTCCAGATAATTTTCCGTTGCATGAAACGATGTATTTTCAGAAGTGGAAGCGGCATTATCAACAACCTCGGTCACAAGTCCGCCACGGGAAGCAAAAATGGTATCACCGGCAGTAGTAGAAAAACCAAGTCCCGTAATTCGTTTCTCTCCTTCCTTCCCAAAGAATTTCTCTAAAGACACCATCCGGTTAACCCGAACCACCTTACCAGGCGCTAAAGGGAAAAGGTATACAAAGTTAGTATCTGCCTTCAAACGGTTATTTCCTTTTCTATAGGTATAGCGATAGGAGAATCCAATCGGAACATTTTCCGTAGACGGACGCAAAGTCAACAGCCGTGTTTTGCCATAATGAATGACGGCATCATAAATCTCCCCCTCGGTGGAAGTCGTATTACTCAACCGGGAAAAAGTCATAGATACCGTATAAGGCGTATGCGACTGAGTTTCGGAATAGAAAGTCACTTCCCCCTTGGCAGACCGTTCATAACTTACCGTAACAGTCTTATTCGACTGTGCATAAACCAACAGAGGCAAGCCAAAAAGAAGAAGACAGAAATAGCGTTGTAGTTTCATAGTATCATGTTTTTAAAATTAATCGACTTGCCAGGTCAGCACAAAGTCCGGATGCAGGAGATATCGGATCTCAAATTTACGCTGCTCCGGCGTTCTGTACTCTTCAGCTGAGAAAGCTCCTTTTTCAGTAACCGTAAAAGGGAAAATACGGAGATGTTCACGGAAATCAACCTCCGGCGTGTTCATGCACTTGAACATCACTTCTTTGGCCGACCAATGGAGCAACAACGCCCAGGTATCCGTTCCCTGATACGAAGAAAGGGGTTCATCAGCACGCATATATTTATGCGCCACCTTATGCACCCGTTCACCGTATTGCTCTATATCAATACCCACTTCCTTACCAGCTTCACCGATAATCACCGATACATATCCACGCGTATGAGAAATACTGATAGATGCAGATTTATCTGCCAGATACGGCTTCCCGCTGGGATAGTAAGCAATTTCCTTTTCCTCTCCCAATAGAGTGAACAGCAACACACGAACCGACAGCCACTCCAAACGGCGATGTTCAGCAGAGAAACGCTGCAACCCTTCCAGGTATGTTTCCTGTTGCGGAAGCATATTCAGCAGTTCATCCAGCGTTTCATCCATCTTCCAGACTCCCCACTTGTAGGAAGGATACGTATGTTGTATGAAAAGAGGCATCTTATTTTATAAATCAATCTTTCTTATCGGAATCCGACGGAGGAGTATTGATGGTGAACTTCACTTTAAGAATACGGCGGTTATCCATCTCCAAGACTTCAAACTCATAGTGATCGTAAGTAACCTTTTCATGCAGGGTCGGAAACTCGCCTTTCAGCTCCAGCAATAATCCTGCAAGCGTATCGGAATCACCCGCCACCTCATCAAAGACTTCCTCATCCACCTTCGTAATCTTATAAAAGTCCGTCAACTGCGTTTTGGCTTCAAACACCCACGTATGATCGTTCAACACTGCATACGTACGTTCTTCGTCATCATATTCGTCGTGAATCTCCCCGACTATCTCCTCGATGATATCCTCCATCGTCACAATTCCCGACGTACCGCCAAATTCATCAACCACAATAGCTATATGAATCTTATTGGCCTGAAAATCACGCAGCAAATCGTCAATCATCTTAGTTTCCGGAACAAAATAGGCCGGACGTATCAGCGATTGCCAACGGAAGTCTACCTTATTCAAATGGGGTAACAAGTCCTTGATATATAAGATACCTTTGATATTATCCCGGTTCTCGGAATAAATAGGAATGCGGGAATAAGCATTTTCGATAATACATTGCAATACATCCTTGAAAGGCGTGCGGATATCCAGATCGACTACGTCCAGACGGGAAGTCATCACCTCCTTCGCCGTTTCACCGCCAAAACGAATGATACCTTCCAGAATATTATTCTCTTCTTTCAGTTCCTCCTTATCCGTCAATTCAAGGGCATGGGAAAGTTCGTCTACCGAAATATTATGGTTTTTACGGGCAAAATGCTTATTCAGGAACGAAGTGGAACGTACCAGCATAGAAGCTACCGGATAAAAGAGGGAACGAAACATCCATATACCCGGAGCGGAAAAACGACAGAAAGCCAACGTCTTCTGTGCTGAATAAATCTTCGGCATGATTTCGCCGAAAAGAAGCAGAAGGAAAGTCAGGATGACGGTCAGTATCAGAAATTCCGCAATAGGAGAATGAAACTCAAACACACTCATGAAAAAGAAGTTGCAGAGCATGATGATAGTCACATTCACAAAATTGTTTGTTATCAGAATGGTTGCCAGCAACCTTTCCGTATCCTCCAAAAGTTTACTAATTTTCTCATCCGATGGGTGTTTCTTCTCATCAATGGCACTCAAGTCGGATGGAGAAAGAGAGAAAAAGGCTATTTCTGAAGCTGAGGCAAAGCCTGATACGAGCAACAGCAAACCTGCCAACACAATGGCGATAATTGCCGAAATAGTAGGGCTATGTACGGATATACCATTAAAAACATCTGCCAATTGGCATAAATAAGCGTCTGGGTCCAAAGATCTTGGTTTTAGTTAAACAATTAGAACGGTAAATCGTCCGTTGTATTATCTTGTGCAGGGGTTGCCTGCGATTGTGCCATGGGTTGTGCGGGAGCACCTTGTGACATCCCCGGTTGCGGAGCGGCAGCACCCGGTGCAACAGTTCCTCTGGGGCTCAGCATCTCCATAGAGTCCACAAAGATTTCCGTAACATAGCGCTTTGCACCAGTCTGATCATCGTATGAACGGGTACGGATTTTGCCTTCCACATAAAGTTTATCCCCTTTATGCACATATTTTTCGGCTGTTTCTGCCAGTCCGCGCCAAAGTACCAGATTGTGCCATTCCGTCCGTTCGGGTACCTGCGTACCGTTAGCCAATGTGTATGCACGGTCTGTAGTAGCCAAAGGCAAAGAAGCCACAGCGATACCGGAATCCAGGTATCTTACTTCAGGGTCTCTACCTACATTTCCAATCAATATTACTTTATTTACTGACATAAGCCTTTTTTCTTTTTATTTGAATTTGCTGCCAAAATTAAACAGAATAATCACACAATGCAAGAGTTAGCGCAACTTTTATAGATATTTCTCCAGAAAGGCATGCACCAGGCGAGAGACTGCATATTGCTCCAAATCCTCTGTTTTCACCCGCTGGAAGGCAGAAAAAGAAGTGGAATTTTCCGGTAAAACAACTTCATAGAAATTGGCATAAATCACCCTGTGAGAGAGCACATGCTTCACATTTCCACTGATTAAGCGTAGTCCCGAAGCCTCCCCGTCTGCAAAAAGCGCACATACCTGCGGCAATTCACGAAACTCTTCTTCCGTCACAGGCACTTCCGTTTCTACCAGCGGAAATTCGAAAAGATTTTTCCAGATATCATCCCCTGTCCGCTTATGTAAATAGGTACACGCGCCCACACGTACATATATATAGTTAAAATAACGATTGGTGGTTTTCGTCTTATGCTGTTTTACGGGCAACTTCGTTATCGTACCCTCCTTCAGGGCGGAACAACTGTCCGCCAAAGGGCAAAACAGGCAATTCGGCGATTGCGGTGTACACTGTATGGCACCGAAATCCATTATCGCCTGATTGTAAACGGCAGGCTGCGATTTATCCATCATCTCCTCTGCCAAAGCAGCAAACAGCTTCTTGCCTTCCGTACTGTCCACCGGCGTATCGATGCCGAAATAGCGCGAAAGCACACGATAGACATTCCCATCCACCACAGCATAAGGCATACCGTAGGCAAATGAACAGATAGCCGCAGCAGTATAGTCCCCTACCCCCTTCAGCGCACGCACCCCTTCATAAGTAGTCGGAAAAACACCATTCATGCTTTTTGCCGCCGCATGCAGATTGCGCGCACGGGAGTAATACCCCAGTCCTTGCCAGCATTTCATCACCTCATCTTCCGGTGCTTTGGCCAAGGCTGTCACATTAGGAAAACGATGGATAAAACGCAAAAAATAATCATAACCTTGCACGACCCGGGTCTGTTGCAGGATAATCTCCGAAATCCATATAATATAAGGGTCGATGGTATCCCGCCAAGGCAATTCACGCTTGTTTTCGGCATACCAGGCTATCAATTTCTCACTGAATATATTCATCTCTATTACAGATAGTTATAAAAACACAAAAAGGGCTACACCTTTCGCCCCGGATGACTACACCCTTTGCCATTCAGGGCTACACCCTTTGTACAAAAGGGTGTAGCCCTTTCAACGACACAAAATTAGCTCTTTTTCCCCCTAACAAACCTTAATCAAAAGACTTTTTTAGAAAATTGTCCAGAATATATTTTTTAGAGAGCGTAAAAAGCTATATATTTGCAGTCCAAAAAATTAGGAAACTATAGTAATAATATTTTTTTTTAAGAAAAATGACTAAAGCTGATATTGTAAACGAAATTACAAAGAACACCGGGATTGACAAAGTAACAGTGCTTACTACGGTTGAAGCGTTCATGGACACAGTAAAGGCATCTTTATCGAAAGATGAAAATGTTTACCTCCGCGGGTTTGGTAGCTTCGTAGTGAAGAAAAGAGCACAGAAAACTGCTCGTAACATCTCCAAGAATACTACGATTATCATTCCGGAACACAACATTCCGGCATTTAAGCCTGCAAAAACATTCACCATCTCCGTGAAGAAATAATAAACAAGAGTATTAACCTATTAAATTATTGAAGCTATGCCTAGCGGAAAGAAGAAAAAAAGACATAAAATGTCTACGCACAAGCGTAAAAAAAGACTAAGAAAGAACAGACATAAAAGCAAAAAGTAATTTTTAGTCTGGAGGACAGAAATAAAGAACAAACTTGTGAAGCTATTTGTCTCGCGGGTTTGTTCTTTGTTTAAGTAGTAATTTGTAGTCAACAAGGTTACTTATAACCTCGTTGACTTTAGAACCTAAAAGCAAGAAAAAATTGTGACAAGCGAACTCGTTGTAGACGTACAGCCCAAAGAGGTCTCCATCGCCCTTCTTGAAGACAAGAGCCTAGTGGAACTTCAAAGCGAAGGAAGAAATCTTTCTTTCTCAGTGGGCAACATGTATTTAGGACGAATCAAGAAATTGATGCCCGGCCTGAATGCCTGCTTCGTGGACGTGGGTTACGAGAAAGATGCTTTTCTTCATTATCTGGACTTAGGTCCTCAATTTAACTCGTTAGAGAAATACGTAAAGCAGACTTTAAGCGATAAAAAGAAACTACCGCAAATCACCAAAGCAACCATACTTCCCGATCTTGAAAAAGATGGTACCGTTGCCAATACACTCAAGGTGGGACAAGAAGTAGTGGTGCAAATTGTCAAGGAGCCTATCTCTACCAAAGGTCCGCGCCTGACTTCCGAAATCTCATTTGCCGGAAGATATCTGGTGCTGATACCTTTCAACGACAAGGTTTCCGTATCACAAAAAATTAAATCGAGCGAAGAACGCGCCCGCCTCAAACAATTGCTGATGAGCATCAAACCGAAGAATTTCGGAGTGATCGTCCGCACCGTTGCCGAAGGGAAACGCGTAGCCGAGCTCGACGGAGAGCTTAAAGTTTTATTAAAGCACTGGGAAGATGCTGTTACCAAAATACAGAAAGCTACTAAATTCCCGACATTGATTTACGAAGAAACCAGTCGTGCCGTAGGCTTATTGCGCGACTTATTCAATCCTTCTTTCGAGAACATCCACGTCAACGACGAAGCCGTGTTCCACGAAATCAAGGACTACGTAACTCTTATCGCCCCTGACCGGGCAGGAATCGTAAAACTGTATAAAGGACAACTCCCCATTTATGACAATTTTGGTATCACCAAGCAGATCAAGTCTTCGTTTGGCAAGACGGTTTCATACAAGAGTGGTGCCTACCTGATTATTGAGCATACTGAGGCGCTTCACGTAGTAGACGTGAACAGCGGTAACCGCACCAAGAATGCCAACGGGCAGGAGGCCAACGCACTCGAAGTGAATCTGGGAGCTGCCGATGAACTGGCTCGCCAGCTGCGACTGAGAGATATGGGTGGTATCATTGTGGTGGACTTCATTGATATGAACGAAGCCGAAAACAGACAAAAGCTTTACGAACGTATGTGTGCCAACATGCAGAAAGACAGGGCAAGACATAACATCCTACCGCTCAGCAAATTCGGACTGATGCAGATTACCCGCCAGCGTGTGCGCCCGGCAATGGATGTCAATACCACAGAAATCTGTCCCACCTGTTTCGGAAAAGGCACCATCAAGTCCTCTATCCTCTTTACGGACACTTTAGAGAGTAAAATTGATTACTTAGTCAACAAACTGAAGATTAAGAAATTCTCGTTACACATCCACCCGTATATTGCTGCTTACATCAATCAGGGACTCGTTTCCCTGAAACGGAAATGGCAAATGAAATACGGATTTGGTATCAAGATTATTCCAAGCCAGAAACTCGCGTTCCTGGAATATGTATTCTACGACCCGCAAGGGGAAGAGATTGACATGAAGGAAGAATTCGAAATTAAATAAGAAAATACGGCGAAGTAAATCAGAAACTTCGCCGTATTTTTTATTTTTATCGCCAACTTTTCAAAATTATTGACCGATATTTTAAAGCAACTCACCCTTTATACAGAAGCGAACCATCACTCACTCCTCTGCACATGCAAGGCGATAAATCTCTTTGCTGTCCTGCTTCGTCAGCTTCACATAATTCCCTACCAACTCTCCCTTATTGCGGTGCAGACTATCCGCCAGACGGTCAATATCAGGGTCTTCAACACCCAGTTCTTCAAATGTCACAGGCAGACCAAGAGAACTAAAGAAAGCTTTTAGCTTACCAATACCCTCCAAAGCAACCGCTTTCTTATCTTCTGATTCAGGAACACCCCATACCCGAACGGCATATTGAGCTATCTTTCCCACATTATGTTCTACCATCCACGTCATCCAGGCAGGAAAGATAACAGACAACCCGGCACCGTGGGTAACACCATAAATAGCACTGATTTCATGCTCCAGGAAGTGCGAAGCCCAATCTTCCTCACAACCTACGCCACAGGTACCATTATGCGCAATCATGCCCGCCCACATCAAGTTGGCACGCGCACCGTAATCTTCAGGATTTCTCATTACCTTGGGAGCTTCATTGATGATAGCCATCAAAGTGCCTTCACAAAGACGATCTCCAATTTCCACCTCCTGAGTGTTCGTAAAATAACGCTCCATGATATGAGCCATCATATCAGCCACACCGCAGGCAGTCTGAAAGGGCGGCAAAGTATAAGTAAGTTCCGGATTCATAATAGAGAATACCGGACGCAAAACTTCCGGTACACGCAGACTGAGTTTCTGCAAACCGTCCAGTTTCGTTATAACCGTATTACCGGAACCTTCACTTCCGGCAGCAGGAATAGTCAGCACAACGGCTACCTTCAACGCTTTGGTCACTTTAGCCTTTCCGATATAGAAATCCCAGAAGTCACCCTCATAAAGCACACCTGCTGCTATGGCTTTGGCCGTATCAATGACAGAGCCTCCACCCACAGGCAACAGCATATCAGCCTGTTCACGACGGCAGAATTCAATGCCTTCATACACTTTCGTATCTACCGGATTGGGCTGCACACCACCCATCAGGCAATATTCAATCCCTGCTTCCTGCAAGGATTGCTTCACCCTATCCAGCAAACCACTCCGTACAACAGAGCCGCCGCCGTACACGATCATCACTTTCCGCGCACCATGCTTCCGCGCCAGTGCACCGACTTGCATTTCCGTAGCCTTACCGAATACAAATTCGGTAGGACTGTAAAAAACAAAATTATTCATTAACGGATATATTTACTATAACGTTCGAAGAAGCGCTTGAACACTCCCCATTTCATCAATCCTTTTTCAAAGACAAAGATACCCAGGAGAGCACAGAATATTCCCAATAATACATCAATCAGATAATGATGCCCCGAATAAACAGCCGTACACCAGATACCCACCATGATAAACGCAAATAATGCTATCAGCCAGCCCTTGCAGCGGTTCATAACAGCATAAGCCAACGCCACAACCATATATGCCGCATGCAGCGAAGGGACGGCTGCAAATACATTTGCATTACGCCCATAGATAGAGTCGAAGATCGTGCATCCCAGCAGTTCGTCAAAGCGTCCCAACCCTGCCACATTTCCCGGAGTATCCAGCATCGCCTCAAATCCATAGTTCATAGCGTACCAGGGGGGAGCGGCAGGATGAATATAATATCCTGCAAAGCCAATAAGATTAACCAGCAGGAAGACCATAGCAAAACGGAGATACATCTGGCGATCTCCCCTCAGATAAAGCCACAAACCGAAAGCTATAGGCACAGGCACCCAACAAAGATAGAACACGCCTGCAAAGAAGTCAGCAATCGACCAGTGATGTATGGCAAAGTATTCGCAAGGAATAAGTGTCGTCCCATTCACAGATATACCGAAAAGGGATTTCTCCGCTTCATACAAACCCTGCACATCAATAGGATTCACCTGATAATTGGGATACACCCGCATCCAGTCGTATGAAATTCCGAAGATAACAAAAGGCAGTAAAGCCACTGCCAGCTTACGGGTTGTCTTTCCTGCAAAAAACAGAACCAGGAACAAGCCCGTCATTAGAAAATGCTCCGTACGAAGCCCGATACAAGTAGCTGTCAGCAACAGAAAAGCCAACGTAATGACTACCAGCAATACCGTCTCTCTTACCGGAGGGAAATATCTTTTTATCATTTATTCAAAAGTTTATAGCAATGTGCCAGACGGACAAAAGCCGTCAGATTAGCCAATACGGCAATGATTGCCAGAGGAACAATCAGGATCAACATCGGGTCGAAGAGTGTGCAATCGGAAAATATACCACAGAACAAAGCTCCCAGACTGGTCAGCACCACTCGCTCAGGACGCTGCATAATACCTACTTTACATTCCAGTCCCAGACCTTCGGCACGTGCGCGTACGTAACTTACCATCAGCGAACCGATCAAAGCAAGAAAAGTGATAATGGAACCCCAGAAATAACCTTGTAATATGAGATAATAGGATATACCGAACAAGGTAAACAGTTCACTGTAACGGTCGAGCACCGAATCGTACAATGCCCCGAAAGTGGAAGACATATTGCCAAGACGCGCCACACGGCCATCCATCATGTCAAACAACCCGGCGAAGAGTATCAGTCCGCCTGTCCATCCCACCAAAGAAAGATCCTCTTCCGAATCTGTCACTAACCCTGCATAAATAAATATACCGGCAGCCACAATGTTAAGTATCAACCCGGTAGTAGTAATAAAGTTAGGCGTAATGCCAATTTTAATCATGCCGCGCACAACGGGATTGATAATCTTGTATATCACCTGTTGCAGCCAATCTCTGTAATTCATGTTCATTCTATTTTTTTCTCCAAACGTTGTTTCAGAAATCTTTTTAAGTTGTGGTTCCGGTAGACGAAGACCCGTTGCAAATAGTAGTTCCAGAAAAATGCAACCAGCAAGGCCACAGAAATTTTGGACAGGATAAATACATCATAGACATAATATCCCAACAGTCCGTTCACCCACTTCATCCGTGCCAGCCACTCCGTCAAAGCAAAAGTACCCCAAGTGTTTATAAGGATGCTCCCACCCCACACTACAAAATACTTTATTGCTACGTGCAGTCTCTTGCAGTCCTCTGCCTTAAAGACCCACTTGTAATTCATGACGCAATTCACGATACCGCCAATCACGGAACCTATAAAGGTGGCATATAAATAGTATATACCAAATAATTTCACCAAAAGAATAGTTATCAGAAAATCGATTACAGTAGCTATCTGTGCAGAAAGCTGCGCTTTCATAAAAAGCCACACTTCCCTGCGCCAACCTGCAAAACGACTCCGTTCTTCTACTCCATCAACCATCTTGTCGCAATTAAAACAATAAAACCATACACTCCTGCCAATACATCGTCCATCATCACTCCCACTCCACCCGGCAGTTTTTCCATCCGCCGGATGCCCAGCGGTTTCAGAATATCAAAGAAACGGAACAATACAAATGCTGCCAGTCCATACCAGACATGACCTGCCGGAGCTGCCAGGAGCGTAATCCACACACCTACCATTTCATCCACCACCACGCGCGACGGATCTTCACCCCAGTAAGGTTCCAGACGGTCGGTAGCCCAGATTCCGGCTACGGTGAACAGGGATATCAATGCAACAGTCGTCCACAACAGACAAGTTTCTGATATGAGTAAAGAAAGTCCGAACCAGATTAGCGTAGCGAGTAAAGCGCCCACCGTGCCCGGAGCAAAGGGAGAAAAGCCTGAGCCGAAGCCCGTGCCTATCAGGACAGGGAAGAAGGAAGGTCTCCTCATAGAAAAAAGATATAAAAAAAATGATAAGATGATAAATGGTAAAATGATAAGATAGCGCGATACAATCTTACCATCCTATCATTTTACCATTTTATCATCCTACTACTATGATTAATCCAGATAGCTCGGTGATTTTTCACCCACCATCGTACGGATTGTTTCTTTCACCATTCTCCATTGAGTGAACAGATCATGAATCGGTTCATGCTCAAAGTCGTGCATCGGGCTCTTGCAGAAGAATGACAGCCAAGTCTGGATTCCAGACATACCTGCACGCAATGCCAGGTCACTGAAAATAACGAGGTCAAGTGCAATAGGAGCTGCAAGAATAGAGTCACGGCACAGGAAGTTTACTTTGATTTCCATCGGGTACCCCATCCATCCGAAGATGTCGATGTTATCCCATGCTTCCTTATTATCTTTACGGGGAGGATAGTAGTTGATACGAACCTTGTGGTAAACATCGCCATAGAGATCGGGGAATTTTTCAGGTTCGAAGATGTTATCGATAACAGACAACTTGCTAACTTCTTTTGTTTTGAAGTTTTCGGGTTGATCGAGCACTTCGCCATCACGGTTACCCAAGATGTTAGTAGAGAACCAACCGCTTACACCCAGCATACGAGTCTTGAACATCGGAGCGAGCACTGTTTTCATCAGTGTCTGTCCACTCTTGAAGTCCTTACCGGAGATGGGCACATTCATCTTCTTAGAGAATTCCCACATTGCCGGAGTATCTACACACAAGTTAGGAGCACCCATGATGAACGGAGCACCTTCTGCAATTGCAGCATAAGCGTAGCACATACTCGGAGAAATCACTTCCGTGTTATTAGCCTTCATTGCTTCTTCCAAAGCAGCAAGCGACTCGTGTTCTTTACACAACGGAACGTAGATTTCAGTACTTGCAGCCCACAGCACAGCAATACGCTCGCAGTTGTTGGCAGCCTTGAAGTTACGGATATCCTCACGCAGTTGCTCCATCATTTCCCAACGGGTGGCAGCCTGCTTGATGTATGTACCATTCAGACGTTTTGCAAAGTTGTGGTCAAAGGCAGCAGGCATCGGTTTGATGGCTTGCAATTCCTCTTTTACCAGATTTAAGTCTTTTTCTTTCAGGACTTCCGCATACATCGCGGCTTCGTATGCATTATCAGGGAAGATATCCCATCCGCCGAAAACAATGTCGTTCAAGTCTGCCAAAGGCACTACGTCCTTAATCAGCTTTTCGTCGTTGTTCTCCATGCGTATTGTGGCCATCTGTGTAATAGACCCAATAGGTTTTGCCAGTCCCTTACGAGCAGCCAATGTACCCGTTATCATGGTGGTTGAGACCGCGCCACCCACTCCGACTACCAGTACACCCAAACGACCAGTTGCCGGCTTAATGTTTTCTTTCATTGCCATTGTATCTTTTAAAGTTTAAAAAATTGCTCAAATTTAGGCTATTTTGTTCAATTGAGACTCGTCATTTTATCCGATTTAATGTTCTGTTAGTAAGATTTAAGTTAAAATGTCATATGCAGACTGATTCTAAGACCGGATTTATCAATTCCAGGCAGATTTCTGTAAGTTAATCGCCATACATAATCGAAACGGAGAACCTTCAAAATATTCTCTACACCGATACCCACCTCCATATAAGGGGTATCCCCCATATAAGAGGTTGTGACGGGAAAACGAAAAAGGTCATTGCTGACTGTCGGATTATTTTTGTCGCTCAAGTTCCCGTACAATCCCCGAAACGAAAGGACTTCACGCCATTTCAACTTTTTCAGCAAAGGTACGCGGTTGAACAAAAAGCCATTTAGATAATAAGTAACGTCCCACGAAGCATATTCATCGTTCATAAACTCCATGGCATTCATCAGGGAGTAAGACTCCGGCTGAATAGTATAAGAAAGGTTGGCGTTCGGGATAATCAGTAACGGGAAAGGTACTTTATTCCAAACTTTCCCGGCTTTCAGGATAACGTCGGTATAGCCGAAGGCCGAAAACCAGAAACGTTTCTGGAAACCTGCCTCTGTATATTGATAGGTATAATCACCACCCAACACTCCTTTTGCAGCCATCGTATGTGAAAGCGAGAAGACCGGCGCATCCAGCGATACTGGGAAGCGGTTCCATTGCGTCTGAAAGAATTTTTCATTCGGCGCATAACGCAATTTTACTTCAAACTCGGCATTCGATATTTTCTTCACGGGCGTTGCCATCTCATCCTGCTTCAGGAAAGGGATAAGATACGAAGACTCATCCTGCCGGAAGCGGGAAGTGAGCTGAAAGGAGAAACCGGAATGGAACTCATTGGTATAAGTCAGTTCCGCCTTGCGCTGATAGCCTATCCGGTCGTCCTTCTGGCGCTTTAAGCTCAGAAATACGTTGTCCTGACTGGTATAGAGGTAATGCTGTCCGTATTGGTTTACATCCGAGGTATATCGTGCTTTCAAAGAGTGGATAGGAAATTCGTTGGCATACTCCTTCTTCTTATGGAAAGAATATTCCACTTCCGCCATTCCCTTCATCCGATGGTCTTTGAAACCGTAAGCCATGTATCCTTTATAGAATAGGTGCGGATTGAGCCACGCCGTAGTCATACCTCCCGCACGCAGACGCACACCTTCCAGGGTGTTGCCGCTTATGGTGGTATTCATCATACCTATATAGAACAGGGGTTCTTTCTCTTTAGGCGCGGGTATATATCCGGTAAACAGCACTTTCAAGGTCTTCTCCGTCCAGTAATAGACAGGATACGTGCGAAGCTGCGCCATCATTTTATCAACGGAAGTTTCCTTCTTGCTGACTTCCACCTGACGGTTATCGTCCCAGTAAGCTTCCGTGCGATGCGTTGCTTCGGCCGGCTCAATCACTTTTTCCGGCTTCTTAAAGGCCGAAAGGGCATCCGCAGAAGGTTCATACACATAGTTCCTGTAATATACATCCCGCTTGGCATAGATACCGTCACTGTTGTCCACCAGCTTGAATTCGGTGGTGATATGTTCGTCAACCAACTGGCGCGTACCGTCTGCCCCACGGGTAAAGTTCTGTTCAAGAGACATATAATCCACAAAATTCAGATTGATTTTCTGTGGAAAGTTCATGGTGGCACGACGCACGAAATAGGTACTATCCAAAGTAACGTACAAGTGTCCCGTAAAACCGAATGACTCGGAATTGAAGGGTACGAACGTCAGGTCCACACAAGGCTGACCCGCTATCGTAAGTGTGTCCATCAGATAATATTTATAGAATGAAGGGCCCAGGGAAGAGAGTGGACTTACGAACTTATTGGTGAACAGCGTGATGTTGTTCTCATAAATATCTACATCCGTCATCGTCACACTGATGGCTTGCTCCATGCCTTGCTGCGAAAGCATTTCATCCACACCGGCCTGTCGGCGGGCATGTACGCGCTGTTTCTGACTTTTGGGAGATTTGCGGTAATAGTCCGTAGCCAGCAGCTCACGGTTAGAAACGGCAAGCACGGGCTTTCCCGTAACGGCGGAAGTATCCACATAGTCCGTCAGGAACTTGAATTTACGATAAAGCCACTTCTGCTGCTTTACGCTGTCGAAGTTGTTAATGGCAAAGGTCATCTTCTCATAACGATCCCGTTGCCAGAAGTCCAACTCTTTGGGCGAATAGTCATCCCGATGTTCTATCATTTGTCGCACAAATTCCACGGCGGGATTATCTTTTTTCTTATATCGCTCCCGTTTGGGCTTTACCACCACTTCATTTAGGGCATACGTTGCCGGCGAAAGGGCGATGGTAAGGCGGATACCTTGTGCCGGATGAATAAGGCGGGTGTATTCATTATATCCAATGGCAGAAATAACCAGCACGGCTTGGGGGCGGTAGGTCTTGAAAGAAAACTGTCCTTTGTCATCGGTCATACCTCCTTCGGTAGTACCTTTCAGATACACAGATGTATATGGGAGAGGCTCACGGGTTAACGAGTCTGTAACAACACCTTGTACCACATATTGTGCTTGCAGGGGGAAGCTCATCCAGCAAAGGCTGATGAACAATAAAATCCTTAAAAAAGTAAACCTCATACCTATTTATATATTAAGTGACAAGCTACGAGCTACAAGCTACAAGTTGCTGCGATACCGACAGGCACAAGTTCTGCTTCCTATAAGCAAATGATACAGCAAGCAATCTCTTGCTCCCCCCAACTATTACACCGAAAGGAACTTGTAGCCTGTAGCTTGTAGCTCGTCACTTAATTCAGCGCTCTGCACTGAATTAGCAAATGTGCTCGCAAAGGTACACAAGAAAACTTTTTTAGAAAGTCCAGTTTTACTGAATAAATGTTCTAAAAAACCACTTTTGCACAAAACACTTCCTTTTGCAGGCTGTTGTATATGTCTTAAACGACGCCAAAAGCATCGAAAACCAATTAATAACCTAAACAACTTAATTATGGAATGGATAATAAACCAGCTCAGGGAGCGCCCCGAACTTGCCATATTCCTCACCCTGTTCCTGGGGTTCTGGCTTGGCAAGCTACGCATCGGGAAGTTCAGCTTGGGGACGGTCACAAGCGTACTGCTTGTAGGCGTATTGGTAGGACAGTTGAAGATTGACGTGCCAGGCCCCATCAAATCCGTGTTCTTTCTTCTCTTTCTGTTCGCCGTCGGGTATAAAGTAGGGCCGCAGTTCTTCCGCGGACTGAAAAAAGACGGACTCCCCCAGGTAGGCTTTGCCGTACTGATGTGTGTATCCGTATTGGTAGTGACCTGGCTTCTCGCCCTCGTGATGGGCTACAATCCCGGTGAAGCCGCCGGATTACTGGCAGGTTCGCAAACCATCTCCGCCGTCATCGGAGTAGCCGAAGACACCATGGCAAACATGGGGCTGGACGAAGCGCAACGCCAAAGCTATATCAATATCATCCCCGTATCATACGCTGTGACTTACGTTTTCGGTACGGCAGGTTCAGCCTGGGTGCTCTCCTCCCTCGGCCCCAAACTATTGGGCGGACTAGAGAAAGTGAAAGCCGCCTGCAAAGATCTGGAAGCCAAAATGGGTAGTTCCGAAGCAGACGAACCGGGATTCATGCACGCCGCACGTCCCGTAACCTTCCGCGCCTACAAGATAGAAAACGAATGGTTCAAACAAGGCCGCCGGGTGATAGACCTGGAAATGTACTTCCAGAAAGATGGTAAACGCCTGTTCGTAGAGCGCCTGCGCAAGCAAGGAGTCGTTCGGGATGTAGCCCCGAATACCGTATTGAATATAGGAGACGAAGTCGTTCTCAGCGGACGCCGTGAATTCGTTATCGGCGAAGAGGACTGGATAGGCGAAGAAGTACAGGACGCGCAGTTACTCGATTTCCCGGCAGAAACGTTACCTGTCACGGTCACAAAGAAAACGTTCGCCGGAAAGACTGTGGCGAATATCCGCCGGCATAAATTCATGCATGGCGTCAGCATCCGCAGCATCAAGCGTGCGGGAATTGAAATACCCGTACTGGCACAGACCAAATTGGATGCCGGTGACGTCATCGAAGTAGTAGGCACCAAGCAGGAAGTGGAAAGTGCCGCTGTACAAATAGGATATGTGGACCGGCCTACCCACCAAACGGATATGATATTCGTCGGATTAGGTATTCTGATAGGTGGCTTGTTCGGTGCATTATCCATCCACATCGGTGGTGTTCCCATCAGTCTGAGTACGAGTGGAGGCGCATTGATAGCCGGATTATTCTTCGGTTGGCTGCGCAGCAAGCATCCTACGTTCGGACGTATCCCCGAACCTTCCCTGTGGGTACTGAATAATGTAGGGCTGAATATGTTCATCGCCGTAGTGGGAATAGCCGCCGGACCGAGTTTCGTACAAGGTTTCCGGGATGTCGGACTCAGTTTGTTCATTGTAGGTGCCATAGCCACTACCCTGCCGTTGATTATCGGTCTGCTACTGGGTAAATACGTCTTCAAATTCCACCCTGCAATAACACTGGGATGCTGTGCCGGAGCACGTACAACGACCGCCGCACTGGGAGCGATACAAGATGCAGTGGAGAGTGAGACGCCTGCGCTGGGTTATACGGTGACGTATGCCGTAGGAAATACCTTATTGATAATATGGGGTGTTGCCATTGTGCTCATGGTTTAAACGATAAATCTTCATCAGATGAAAAGCTAATATCTGCGATATGGAGAACTAATATCTGCGATGCATGAAACTAATCCCGGAGATGCATATAATTATTCATACAACAATTGTTGTAAGATAGTATAACAGCTATTGTAAGAAACAATAATAATTATAGTATGAATAATTTCTTGCAACGCAGAGATTAGTTTCCTGCAGCCGCAAGATTAGTTTACCGCACCCGAAGAATTTATAAGATACAAACTTAAACTTAACAATATGGATACTAAGAATTTTGAAAAGAAAATGGAGACCATCAGCCCATTCGAGCTGAAGAATCAATTGATCGATATGGCTGATGAAAGCCTGAAGAAAACTGCCCGCACCATGCTGAACGCCGGACGCGGTAACCCTAACTGGATTGCTACCACCCCTCGCGAGGCCTTCTTCCTCCTGGGACAGTTCGGACTGGAAGAATGTCGCCGCGTCATGAACCTCCCCGAAGGCATTGCCGGCATTCCCGAAAAGTCCGGCATTGCCTCCCGCTTCGAAGCATTCCTCAAAAAAAACAATACCGCCCACGGCGCCAAACTCCTGGAGCAAACCTATAACTACCTGTTAATGCAACATGCCGCCGACCCCGACTCCCTGGTACATGAATGGGCAGAAGCCGTCATCGGCGACCAGTACCCTGTGCCCGACCGCATCCTGCACTTCACCGAAATACTGGTGCAAGATTATCTGTCGCAAGAAATGTGCGATAACCGCCCTCCACGCGGCACATTCGACCTCTTTGCCACCGAAGGCGGAACCGCCGCCATGTGTTACCTCTTCGATTCCCTCCAGGAGAACTTCCTGCTGGATAAAGGTGACGGTATCGCCCTGATGGTGCCCGCTTTCACCCCCTACATTGAAATTCCGCAACTGAGTCGCTACCAGTTCAACATGATAGAACTGCATGCCGACCGCATGACGGACGACGGATTCCACCTCTGGCAATACAATGACAAGGACATCGACCGCCTGAAAGATTCCGCCATCAAAGCGCTCTTCGTGACCAATCCCAGCAATCCGCCCAGTTACGCCCTCAGCCCGGAGACGATGGCACGTATTGTTGATATCGTGAAGAATGATAACCCCAACCTGATGGTTATCACGGATGATGTATACGGCACATTCAGCCCGCACTTCCGCTCATTCATGGCTGAACTGCCACACAATACGCTTTGTGTCTATTCCTTCTCCAAATATTTCGGAGCTACCGGTTGGCGTGATGCTGTCATCGCCCTGCACGAAGACAACATCTACGACAAGCAAATCGCCCGCCTGCCGGAAGATAAACGCAATGCGCTGAACCGCCGTTACTCAAGTCTGACTCTGCATCCCGAAAAAATGAAGTTTATCGACCGCATGGTAGCCGACAGCCGACAGGTTGCACTAAACCATACCGCCGGCCTGTCATTACCCCAACAGATGCAAATGAGTTTATTCGCTTCCTTCGCCCTGCTGGATAAGGAAAATAAATATAAACTGAAGATGATGGAAATCATTGAAAAACGTCTGCATGCCTTGTGGGATAATACGGGATTCACGTTGATAAAAGACCCACTCCGTGTAGGGTATTATACAGAGATCGACATGCTGGTATGGGCAAAGAAATTCTATGGAGATGATTTCGTAGAATACCTGAAACGTACCTACAGCCCGCTGAACGTCGTATTCCGCCTGGCGAAAGAAACGTCTCTCGTCCTGCTGAACGGCGGTGGTTTCGATGGACCGGAATGGAGCATACGCGCCTCGCTTGCCAACCTGAACGAAAGGGACTATGTGGTCATCGGCCAGGGCATCAAGCGGATTCTTGACGAATACGCAAAGGCATGGAAAAAGACTACGGAAAAATAATGCGGAACCGTGTCAACCCATCACTATACGTGCGTAGAGAGAACGTACACCCATGACGGGTAAGCACCTCGCGAATAAACACCAGACCGATTCCCTGCCCGTTCGGTTTAGTGGAAAAGAAGGGACTGAAGAGCTTTGCTTCAGTCTCTTTTGTTATACCGGGGCCATTATCTACCACTTCAATCGTGGTAGGAGCGATTGTACGGACTACAACCCTACCCTGCTGGATCGTTCCTTCGGGCGCATGTTCGATACTTTCCGCAGCATTCTTGATAATATTCACCAATACCTGTTCCAGCAATGCCGCATCAAAGCGTACCGGTTCCAGCTTCGGATCACATTCCAGCCAGAGAAGGATATTCCGGTCGTTGCACATACCCTCCATAAAGCGTTTACATGTGGAAGCCAGTTCATTCAGTTTGCCCGTAACCAAGGTGGGCTCAGGAATCTTCACGACATCGGCAAAACGGGTGATAAAGCGACTCATAGAGAAGCAACGCTCGGTACAAACGCGCATTACATCGCAGATATCCTCCATATCCTCTTCGGTGGAAAGGGCTTGCTCCACAGTATCGAGAGTAGATGTAATACCCGCCGTCGTATTGTTCACCTCGTGCGCAATCATGCGGATCACCTTCTCATACGCTTTCTTTTCAGCACGCATCACCTCGTCCGTCATCTTCTCTATCAGATAGAAAGGATGATGAAAACCTCTGTCGATAAAGGAGGAATGGGTACATTTATAGATATTCGAGTCATTCAGACGCACTACTGCCGTCTGATCTTTTGAGATATTCGCCAGTTCTTCAGCCAAAGGAGAGTCTATATTCTCTATTTTCTTTCCCATAATCTCTTCCAGACGTACTCCCATCATCTTCAATCCCATCGGATTAAGCTGGGATATTTCACCGTTCAGTGTGGTAATGACAACTCCCATCGGCGAAGCCTGGATTAGCAAGTCCAGAAAATGGTTTTGCTCGCGCAGACGCAAACGTTCGTTCTTCAATTGCTCCATCATACGGTTGAACACATTTACAATGCGGTCCGACTCGTATTGCCCTACTTTGCTGAGCCTGCTGCTGAAGTCCTGTTCGCGCAGTAATTCCATGCCGCTGCCGATAATATTCATCGGCTTCACGATCTTACGGTAAAAGACAACCAGAAACACCAGGATACACGCAATGATCCCCTCTACAATGTAAAGATGCAATAGCTGCATCCCCTTCGCCAAGTAGAGAAGAGCACCACCTAACCCCAGGAGGAAGAGGACAAGTATGGAGAAATAGAACTTTATTCTCACGATAGTAGTGATTAGGAGTTAATGATTAAATCACTTTTCATTAACTGTTATATTAAACTTTTCCAGTCGGCGATAGAGCGCGGCACGACTGATGCCGAGTGTCATAGCTACCTGACTGAGATTTCCCTTATGGCGATCGAGTGCCTGCAAAATAGTCTGACGCTCTATTTCATCCAGCGTCATGCCTGCCAGAGACGATGATTCCGAGGCCTTCATCGGTTCATCATGACGCAGATATTGTGCATCGAAATCCGAAGCATCCAGTGTCGGCTTCCCGCTGACGAGAATCGTACGCTCCACAAGGTTCTTCAATTCACGGATATTTCCCGGATAAGGCAAACGGGAAAGGAAGTTCAGGGCATCTGCCGAAAATTCCGTGCGGGGTAGTCCGTTGATCTCTGCCTGACGGTCGGCAAAGTGACGTGCCAGCAAAGGAATATCTTCACGGCGTTCGCGAAGGGCAGGCAGCTTAACGGTTATCAGATTGATACGATAGAACAAATCTTCGCGGAATGTACGTTCCGATACCATCTTGCGGAGGTCGGCATTGGTGGCGGATACCACACGGATATCCGTCTTGCGGGGACGGCTGTCACCCAGCACTTCAAACGTCTGATCCTGCAATACACGAAGCAGTTTCACCTGGCAGGAAGGATCAAGGTCACCAATTTCATCCAAGAAGATAGTACCCTTGTTGGCAAGTTCAAAGCGCCCTACACGGTCTGTTGTCGCATCCGTAAAAGCACCTTTCTTATGACCGAACATTTCACTTTCAAAAAGACTCTGCGAGATACCACCCAGGTTGACTTTTACAAACGGCTGTTTCACCCGCTGGCTGTTGATGTGGATGGCTTCGGCAATCAATTCCTTACCTGTTCCACTCTCACCGGTAATCAGCACCGAAGCATTGGTACGCGCAATGCGTGCCACCGTATTCAACACTTCCATCAATCCCTGAGATTTTCCGATGATATGGCTGCGGTTCAACGTCTCACTCTGTTCTTCCGGTGCATCTTTCGGGACGGCAGTCAGTTCAAGGGCTGTCTCGATGCGTTGCAGCAAAGCAGCATTGTTCCACGGCTTCGTGATAAAGTCGAACGCGCCTGCCTGCATACCCTGCACGGCAAGTTGTATACTACCCCATGCTGTCATCAGGATAACGGGTACATCAGGGCGGAATATTTTCACTTGCTTCAGCAAAGTCAATCCCTCTTCTCCCGTTGTGGAAAGGGTGAAGTTCATGTCCATCAAAATGAGGGCAGGTGCCTCGACACGCACCACATCCATTGCTTCGCGCGGTCCGGGAACAGTTTGCGCCTCATATCCTGCACGTTTCAGCATAAAACTGAGGGAAGAACGTACGGCACTATCATCATCGATTATCAGTATCATAAGATTTCGTTGTTTTATGGTTTGCAAAAATAAACGATTTCACACAGAAAGCACAGAATAACACTGTTTTTTTCAATAACAAGCGAAAAACGGTTATGAGTTATAAGTTATTATTCATAACTCATAACTCAAACTCAGTCTCTCACAATTTCTTCAAAGTCCGCCTCCAGTTCGCAATTCCGTTCAAAATCCCAAAGTGTCAAACTGCGGATTTGATAGAAATAGTACCAATAATAATAGAGCTCGGAAATATGTTTCTGTCTTGCTTCATCTTTTGATTTCTGTGCGTCGTTCAGGTCCAGCGTACTGATTTGTCCGATCATAAAGGTTTCCACACTGGTTTTATAACGTTTCTCGGCAATGCCGTCAGCTTCCTGTGCAATACCCAATTGTTGTGCCTGATTATTGAAGTTCGCTACGAGCAGGAAGATATCCTGATTGAAGTCCATCTGTTCTTGCCGGATTCTGGAAAGCACCACTTCACGGTTACTCTTTGCCACACGCACTTTTCCTCGGCGTTTTCCCCAGTCCAAAATAGGAACTTTCACACCTACCTGTACAATCTGGTTATCGAGCAGATCTTTGTAAGCGGAAGTAAAATCACGATTCTGCCCCGTATACCCCACGCTGGCAAACAAGTCTATGCTGCGCAGATTTCCACGGGCCGTAGCCACTTCATAATCTGCTTCCAACTGGCGGCGACGGATATTCTGTGCAAACGAGTTCCGATCCAAAGCCTTGTTCAATACAAGATTATATTCCATCTTCATATCCGGTGCCGAGCTCGGCAATATCGGATTCAGATTCTCGTCCTCCGACAAACCGAGGAAGGAACGCAACTGGAACATCTTCGCATTCAGGTTACTCTCCGCTTCCGTCACGTCCGCCTTGCCCTGCAAAGCATTTAACTTCAACTGTAACAAGTCATTTTCTGAAATCTGCCCCATCTTGCGCTTTGCCATCGCCACTTCATAGAGGCGGTCGGCATTCACTTTATTCTGGTGAGCAGTTTTCAGATTTTCTTTAGCCAGCAGCAGATTGAAGAAATAAGTGATTGTCTTCATCGTCACCTGTTCCGTAGCCGTGATAAAAGCGGCTTTTGCTTCTGCATATCTCACCGGTTCGATACGGCGGTTCCACTTCAAGTTATTCACTCCAAAGATAGGTTGCGTCAATTCCAGGCTTACGGGGACGGACATAAACCGTTTATCTCCTCCGGAGCCTAATTGCTTGATATATTCAAGAGAAGAGGCCAGTGACAGTTTACCGCCCGTAAACCATAAGTTCTGGTCTATGGAGAGCGTTCCGGAAAGTCCCAGCGTATTGTTACGCACGAATGAGTAGGAACCATCCGAGTTTTGATATCTACTGTAAGATTTATTGTAATTGGGTAAAGTACCGTTCAGATTCACTTCCGGTAACAGGTCGGCACGGAAAGTACGATATTCCCAGTATGAAGTCTTCAATTCATTCAGCGCTACGGCGGCATCCACTGACTGGGTACGTGCCAAAGCTATCGCTTCATTTAAAGTGATGAGACGTTCACGTTCGTTTGTCAATGTATCGTTCTGTGCAAAAGCGGCGAACGGAAATAGCATCCAAGCTGCGAGTAAAATATTCCTTTTCATGTTTATCAAAAAATAGTTGTAAACAGAAAAGCAAAGAGCGTGCCAAAGCGCCAGGATGCTTCTGGGCAGGGATAGGTGTTCATTATCGGACAGTGGGGATGTCCATTTCTGAACGGTGAGAGAAATATGAAGTATTAAGTATAAGCTACGCTGTGACTCTGCATAGCTATACTTAATATTTAGATTAAAGCACTCCCTTCGAACTCGGCAATTCAAAGTGATAGATATCCCTCTTCACCGCCATCTTTATAGCGCGGGCCAGCGCTTTGAAAATGCCTTCTATCTTATGGTGCTCGTTCTGGCCTTCCGCTTTTACATTCAGATTCATCTTGGCAGCATCGCTCAGGGATTTGAAGAAATGCAGGAACATTTCTGTCGGCATTTCACCAATCTTTTCACGAATGAACTCTGCATCCCATACCAGCCAGGGACGTCCGCCGAAGTCCAGGCAAACCTGGCAAAGGCAGTCATCCATCGTCAGGGCATAGCCATAACGCTCGATACCACGCTTATTTCCCAATGCCTGATAGATGCAATCGCCTAATGCAATCGCAGTGTCTTCTATGGTGTGATGCTCATCCACTTCCAAATCACCTTTCACATGGATCGTCAGGTCCAAACCGCCATGCTTGCCTATTTGTTCCAGCATGTGATCGAAGAAACCCAGTCCGGTATGGATGTCACAGGCACCGTTACCATCCAGATTCAGAGACACGAAAATGTCCGTTTCCTTTGTTGTACGGCGTACTTCCGCTTTCCGTTCTCCGGCAAAAAGGAATTCGGCAATTTTATCCCAATCTTTCGTGACAAGGGCACATACCTCTTCCAGACCTTCGCAGGCAGCAGTTCCACCTTCGGATTCCGGTTTCAGCAATGCAGTATCATTCTGCAAAAAAATAGCCCGGCAACCCAAGTTCTTAGCCAGCTCCACATCCGTCGGACGGTCACCGATAACAAAGCTTCCAGCAAGATCATACTCCGGATTATTCAGATACTTCGTCAGCATCCCTGTGCGCGGCTTCCGGGTAGGTGCCATATCTTCCGGCATGCTACGGTCGATGAAGATTTCATCAAACGTAATCCCTTCACCTTCCAGCGTCTTCATCATCAGGTTATGCGCAGGCCAGAAAGTTTCTTCCGGGAAAGATGCCGTGCCCAACCCATCCTGATTGGTCACCATCGCAAATTCGAAATCCAATTTGCTACGGATGAAGCCCAAGTTACGCATCACTTTGGGATAAAACTCCAACTTTTCCAGCGAATCCAACTGGTAATCTACGGGCGGTTCAATCACCAAAGTCCCGTCACGGTCTATAAATAATACTTTTTTACTCATAGCTTTTCAACGCTTCTATCAGTTTATCATTCTCCATTCTCGTGCCTACCGTCACACGCAGGCAGTTGCCACAAAGTGATATTGAATTACGATTGCGGACGATGATCCCCTCTCCTACTAGATAATTATAGATTTTCACCGCATCCGTCACCCGTGCCAGGAAGAAATTGGCATCAGACGGAAAGACTTCCACCGTCAACGGCAGTTCGGAAAAACGTTTCTCCAAATCCTCGCGTTCCTCTTTCAGCCTCTTCACCCAACGCTCTATCTCATAGTACTTATGCAACATTTCTATTGCCTGTTTCTGAGTCAGTTGGTTCACATTATAAGGGTACTTTATCTTGCTCAGGATACCGATGATTTCCGTAGAAGCAAACGCCATTCCCAGGCGGATAGCCGCACAGCCCCATGCTTTAGAGAAAGTCTGGAACACAACAAGATTCGGATATTTATCTAAATCCAGCAAGAACGACGGGGATTCTGAAAAGTCACTGTACGCCTCATCCAGTATCACCAGCCCTTCAAACTCACGCAGCAACTTCTCTATCTCACTGCGCAACAAATCGTTTCCGGTCGGATTATTAGGCGAACACAGGAAAATCAGCTTCGTCCGTTCATCCGCAGCTGCCAGCAACTTATCTGCCGAGAACTGGAAATGCTCGTCGAGCAGGACTTTGCGATACTCCACATTATTCACATCAGCACATACCTGATACATGCCGTAAGTAGGATCGATAGCCACCACATTGTCCACTCCCGGCTCACAGAAAGCACGGAAGACAAGATCAATAGCCTCGTCACTACCATTGCCCAGGAAAATATGATCGGGAGACACCTTCTTTATTTTGGAAAGTTCCGTTTTCAGCTCCCACTGCATCGGGTCAGGATAGCGATTGTGCGGCAGGTTGTACGGGTTCTCGTTTGCATCGAGAAACACCGATGCCGTTACACCTTTATATTCATCACGTGCCGAAGAATAAGGTTTCAGCTTCCAGATATTCGGACGGGTCAGTTCTTGCAATGTTTTCATGATCTATAATATGATAAAGTATTGAACACTATTTACGCGAATTACACAAATTTCATCTTTACCCTTATTCGTGTAATTCATGTAATTTGTATTCTATATTGTTTTTAATCTCACTGTTACCGCATTTTTGTGCGCATCCAGATGTTCGTTCGCCGCCATCTCTTCAATAGCAGGACCGATATTCCTCATACCTTCCGGACGGATTTCCTGAAACGTTATCTTGCGGATAAAGCTGTCCAGGCTCACACCGCTATAAGCTTTCGCATATCCGTTCGTCGGCAAGGTATGATTCGTTCCCGAAGCATAGTCTCCCGCACTTTCCGGTGAGAGTGATCCCAAGAAGACGGAACCCGCATTCACCACACGTTCTGCCACCTGCATATAATCCGCAGTTTCCACAATCAGGTGTTCGGGCGCATATTCGTTCGTCAGTTCGATGGCCTCTTCCATATCCTTCACCACAATAAGCTTACTGTTGGCAAGAGATTTCTCCGCAATTTCCTTACGGGGCAGAAGTTCCAACTGACGTTCTACTTCCTCTTTCACAGCCTGTTGCAAAGCCTCCGAAGTGGTAATCAGCATTGCCTGACTGTCCACACCGTGTTCAGCCTGGCTCAGCAGATCCGCAGCTACAAATACCGGATTCGCCGTTTCATCCGCCAGCACTTCCACTTCCGACGGACCAGCAGGCATATCAATCGCTACATCACGCAGACTGACCAACTGCTTCGCTGCCGTCACATACTGGTTTCCCGGACCGAATATCTTATAAACCTTCGGCACGCTTTCCGTTCCGTAAGCCATCGAAGCAATAGCCTGCACACCACCTGCCTTGAATATCCTGTTCACCCCTGCCACCTGTGCGGCAAAAAGAATAGCAGGATGCACCCTTCCTTCCTTATCCGGCGGCGTACAAAGCACAATCTCCTTGCAACCCGCAATTTTCGCAGGCACAGCCAGCATCAGCACCGTAGAGAACAGAGGAGCCGTTCCTCCGGGAATATACAATCCCACCTTTTCAATAGCCACCGCCTTTTGCCAGCACGTCACGCCCGGCATGGTTTCCACCTTCTTGCCCTCAAAGCGCTGTGCAGCGTGAAAAGTCTCTATATTCTGTTTAGCCAGGCGGATAGCCGCCTTCAGCTTTTCATCCACCAGCGTCTCCGCATCTTTCAGTTCCGCCTCCGTCACCGCCAGTGATGTCAGCTCCGCCTTATCAAACTTTGCCTCCATCTCCAGCACCGCACGGTCACCGTCCGACTTCACGCGGTCTATAATCTCCCGCACTGTATCGAACAGATTCTCAGTATTCATCACCGGACGTTTCAATATCTCCGCCCACTGTGATCTATCCGGATTATTTATTAATTTCATACCCTATTCCATTTTTATATTCATTCTACACCATCATCCCTACACCATCACCCCGAATGATCCCCCGGCCTCACTGCAGGAGCGTCAAACGCAGGTAGTATTTTCAGCGTCAAGAAGGGCAGGCTGTTTGAGCGTAGCGAGTTCCTGCCCTTTAGCTGAAAATGCTACCGGAGTAGCTCCGGAAGTGCAGCCTTGAGTTTTTCTTTTGGTATCTTTTCTTTTGTCTCAAGACAAAAGAAAAGTACATCACAATATCATTTTTTCAATCGGCAGCACCAAAATTCCTTCTGCCCCCAGCGACTTCAGTTTTCCGATAATCTCCCAGAAGCACTTTTCATCCAGCACCGTATGAACTGAGCACCAGCCCTCCTGTGCCAACGGCATCACCGTCGGACTCTTCATACCCGGAAGCACCTGGATAATCTCTTCCAAACGTTCTTTCGGTGCATTCATCAGCACATACTTCTTATCTTCCGCTGTCTTCACAGCATCCATACGGAAAAGCAACTCTTTCAGGATTTCCTTTTTCTCGTCACACAGATTCCTGTTACCAATCAGCAGTGCTTCCGATTTCATCACCACTTCCACTTCTCTCAACCGGTTGCTCACCAGCGTAGACCCCGAACTTACAATATCAAAAATCGCGTCCGCCAGTCCGATGCCCGGTGCCACTTCTACGGAACCCGTAATCACGTGTATCTCCGCACTCACATTCTGTGTTTTCAGAAATGTACTGAGGATACCCGGATACGACGTCGCAATCTTCCGTCCTTCAAACCACTGCACACCCGGATATTCGATATCCTTCGGAATTGCCAGTGACAAACGGCATTTGCTGAATCCGAGACGCTTTACAATCTCTGCATTTTCATTCTTCTCCACATATTCATTCTCACCTACGATACCTATATCTGCCACGCCTGTTGCCACTGACTGCGGAATATCATCATCACGCAAGAATAATACCTCTACAGGGAAATTAGACGATTGTACCAGCAATGAACGTTTCACTGCATTCAATTTGATATCCGACTCTCCCAGAAATGACATCGTCTCGTCATAAAGACGACCTTTAGCTTGTACTGCAATTCTTAATAACATAAGATTTATGATTTTTAATTTATGATTTATTCTTGAAAACAAAAAACGAGGCTTGCCATTATCCGGCAAGCCTCGTCATTTATATGTTTATTCATTATGCACATACAATCATACGCCTACCGATTATTCGTCAGGTAATGATGATGGTGATGATGTGCAACAATATTTTTCATACAATTCTTTTGTTTTGATGCGACAAAAGTAAACTATCTGTTTGAAACTTCCAAAGATTTATCACAAAAAGTTTCGTTTTCCTATCATTTTCTTAGTTTCATCAATCAAATCAGCGGCAAAATTTCCTCCTTCTCCACATCGCAGTGATGAAAGTGCATTTCCTGTTCCGCCTTCTCCTTCGGGAAAGTGAAGTAAGTGCATACCGCCTCCGAGCACACCTCTCCCGCCTCATTATAAAGTTTCGCGTCGATAATCACGATATTTCGCTTCTGCTCGCGTATGGAAGCCCGCAACACTACATGTGAGTCTGTAGTCGACACCGGTTTACGAAAACGAGTTTCCATCTTCGAAGTCACCCCGCTTGTCTGCAACTTACGCACTACCACCCATCCGCAAATTTCATCCAGCAACACCGACTGAATGCCACCATGCAGCGTATTCAGCCAACCCTGATACTCAGGACGCGGTTTCCAGAGGCTTACCACCTCATCGCCATCCTCGTAAAACTCCATTTTCACACCGGACTCATTATTGGGAGCACAACCGAAACAATTGTATCCTTCCAAATCTTTCCACGGGTTAATAATCTTCTTCATACAATTTCGTTTTTATTTTTAATGGGTACGCGGACGACGCGAATAAAGCGGACGAACGCGGATTAATTATAATATGTATATTCACGCTCTTCGTACACCACAGGCACATCGTCTATATACTTAATTCTGATTTTCCAGTTCCCCTGATCGTCATTATGGAATTTATAGACATATTTCACTTCTTCGGTTTGCCCTTCCGGACGCTCTGTTCCGGAAATCAGTTCCCCTTTGGTATTGTACCGGTACGTATGCTGGCTTTGAGGTGTACCATCCGGTGAAAAATATTCCTCGAACACTACACGCCCCTGAAAATTATAGCCTCTCCGGACAGAGCCAACCGAATCAACTCCTTCGGGTTGCAACAGCACTTTCCGCTCTATTTGCTGCCCATAGGAATCATACATATAACGGAACTCACTGCATTTTGTTCCATTCGTCAGGTAACCGGCTTCCTGTACCATATTACCTTCTATGTCGTAGCGAAATATATCCCGTTGCATAATTTCACCCTTATCATCCAGTATCGAACAATGTCTGAGACGCCCTTCTTTATCATATCCATAATTCTTGTTTACCGTCAGTACCCCCGCCGGTGTATAATGGCTTTCTTTCAACAAATTCCCAGTCTCATCATATTCATACTGAATCTTTTCCCGGCATACTCCCGCTTCCGTAAACCGTTCCTCTTTTATTTTCCGTCCGTTTTCACCAAACTCGTAAACAAAGAACTGTCCTTTCTTCTCTCCCTTATCCACAGCCTGCGGACCTTTGGCGATAGCAACGTACGACCTTTGCTGTACCTTCTTCAATTTACCGCGCACGGGTATTTTCTCCCAGTCATTTCCACCGTCTGCATACTCTATATCTCTACGGATAATGAAATTCGGTTCTCCATACTCATTGCAACCTTCAAAACGCTCTGTCCAGTTACCCGCTTCATCTATCTTCCGAATCGGATTCTTCTGATTATCCTCTTTTACCACCCGCATCTTCCCGAACCGTAGTGCGCCCATTCTTTTCAGAGTCAGTGTATCCCAACTTTCAACCCGGTATTCTCCCACACGTTCCATATTTCCATCCGAACCATCTATCAGGATTACTTTTTCCGGCATTCCCTCCGCATTGTACAGCACTTGTCTGCCCCATGACCTGTTTTTCACATAGTCTTTGGAGTACTTTTTCAACACCTTTCCCGCTTCATCGTACAGCGCAGAAACAATCTGAAGCGTATCTTCCTGCCCGTTCATAGAGACAATGCTATTCAAACGCCCCTTTTCATCATACGTATAATTCCAGCAATCGCTGACTCCCCTGTCCGCAGTCGCATAAATCTCGCGCGACACCTGTCCGGCAGAGTTATACACATACACCAGCTTGCCATGCGGACTGCCATCCGGCTTCAGCCTGTTCTCTACCATCGTACGGCCTTTGCTGTCATACTTCACGAATGTGATATAATCCACCACCTTACCGGTCACCCACACAGTGTCCTTCAGTAGCGGCTCATACACCACCGTACGTATGTTTTTAATGCCCGGCTGATCCTGGGCGCGAAGTGCAGTCGAACCAGCTGCCAACAGAAGAAGCAAACCCAATATTTTACATCTCTCAGAAATAAATCGGTATCTCATATTCAATAGTGTTTTTCAATATGTTGCCACAAATGTAACAATACTTCGGCACGCACAAAAAAAGGCGGGGAGTTTTTTACTCACCCGCCTTCATTCAAACGTTGCCTAAACCTAAAATTCCGCATTTACGTCAAAACAAGGGCACTCTTTCGTCCTTTCCCAAGGATCTACAATACCGTTGTAGTTTCTATCAGGGCTCAGATCCCGGTGCCCCACCACCCGAGCCTCCGGATAACTCTGCAAAAGGTCCGCCACCAGTCTGTGCATCGCCTCTTTCTGCCGCAAAGTCCGCGTGTCGGCGGGACGTCCGTTCACATCCAAACCGCCCTCATAACACACTCCCAGACTGTTTGCATTGTATCCGCGGGCATGCGCTCCGGGCACATCTTCCGGTCTCATCAACTCCACCTGTCCCGACTTTCGGATATAATAGTGATACCCCCACGATGAAAAGCCCCTGTAACGGTGCGCCGTATCCACGTCCTGCGCACTGAAATCACTGTCCGCCCTTGTGGCGGAACAGTGAATAATAATCAGATCGATCTTTCTCATAACCGGTATGTCCATTTATATCGTCATAGCATGTGCGCTCAGCGCACCCAACAAAGCAGAAGCCATCGCAATTACAATTTTCAATACCGTATCCCAAGTAATCTTCTTCATAACGATCAGTTTTTAGTGATTGATTTTTTTATTCTTTAATTTCTAACACCTCTGGCGTTAGAATCTATCCCAACGGATCATCTTCAATTCCTCCGTCACCACTGCCGGAGCCTCCTCCCTCCGAACCATTGCCGCCCGAAGCCGAACCCTGCAAACTCCGGGTCAGCACACGGGTATACGCCATCGTCTTGGCAATATCCGTCAATCCCTTGCCCGGGCGAAAGTTCACTCGTGACTTCTTGATCATAGACGCAGTAAAGTCTTCCGCTTTTTCCACCCCCTTACTGCTGAGTCCCATCTGCAAGGAACCCAAATCTCCCAACCTCACGATGCGTCCCGCTTTCAGTGCACGTTTCGCTTCGTAAATGATGCCCGCCAATGCAGCACGTACATCAGTTTCCGTACACGTGGTACGTCCCGTTATCGCCTCGCACATTTCGTCGAAGTCCAACTCGCCTGAAGCTTGCGCCAAGGCATAATACTTACTCGGCTCATCCTTCTTAGAAGGATTTTTACGAGCCACCACCGAATAATTCATGGATGTTGCCATATCGATTAAATTTTAAAGTGAGTGTAAACCATCTATTTACACTGCAAATATACCAGATCGAAGGTACCCCTCAATCGCCAATGAAGTTTTACGAATATTATTGAAACAAACACATCCCAAAACTTTTACAGACCGTTTATTTTCAGTAAATTTACATCATATAAACAATCAATAAATACCAAAAAATGAAAGAAGAAAAAGGCACTTTCACAGTGCGCAGTTACACTAAATCGGAACTCGCTCATCTCTACAATCCACAACTGACCCTTAAAAATGCCACCCAAGTACTTCGCCGCTGGATACTCCACAACGCCGAACTGCATGCTGAACTGATTCTGTTGGGTTATCAGGACCGGAACCGTATTCTCACTCCCCGACAGGTAAAAGTTATAGTCGACCATCTGGGCGAACCTTAAACTTAACTTTACGTGAAAAGCAAAAAGTTACTCCCCGTTATCGGACACATTCGTTAATTTGCATCAAATTTTTTATAAACAATGAAATATTCGTATTATCAAAACAAGAAAAAACCGCCTGTCGGCGAAGTAACCGACGAAGAAGGGGTCAACATCATCCGCCACGATGAAAAACTGGCACACATGACCCTTGACATCCGACAGCACCTCACTGCCAATGACATCGCAACCGCTGATTTCATAAAAGGAGAACTCCCCTCCGTCACCTTCTCCGCCCGCTTCATAGGTGGGCGCCGGTATGACAAACTCATAGAGTACAACGGAGAAATCCCCATCGACCTCGACAAGAAAACTCCCGAAGAACTGGCACGCATTTCAGCAGCCGTCACGGGAAGTCCGTTCACCCATATCAGTTTCACCAGTCCGAAAGGCAACGGCTATAAACTAACCGTACAAACCAGCCTGCCCGACGGCACCCTGCCGCAGTCTCCCGAAGAAGTGCGCAACTACCATGCCCACGCTTACGACCAGGTTGCTGCACTCTACGAAGAACTTTGCCAAACGGATATCGACGAATCGGGCAAAGACATGACACGCATCTGTTATCTGCCCCATGATGAAAACGCCTACTTGAATCCCGCCCCGCAGTTTCTGATTGTCGACCTCAACCGTCCGCTCAGAGAGAAGAAAAAGAAAACTCCCGGACGAAAAAAGGCTGCCGCAGCAACGACAGATACCACCCGGTGCAAAAAGCCTTCGGACAACATCTCTTATCCCCAAAGCGAAAGCCGCTCCCTGCTTGCTCTCCTCCTTTACTACCACGATCACAAAAACAAGTACGAAGAAGGCAACCGCAACAACTATCTGTTCCGGCTGACCTGCACATACAACGCTTACGGCATCCCAAAAGAAGAAGTCGCCCCTTTCCTGCGCCTCAACTTCACCGATATGCCGCCCGAAGAGATAGACTCCCTGACGGACAGCGCTTATCAGCATACGGATGAATTTAACACACGCAAGTTGAGAACCTCGCAATGGAACTTCCTCCGCATCGGACAGTATATCAACAGTCATTACGAAACGCGCTACAACCAGATGAAGCACCGCATGGAATGCCGCAAAAAGGGTGAAGATGATTTCGTCATGCTGGATGACATGGTAAGTAACAGCATCTGGATGGAACTGAACGAAGCCGGTTATCCTTGCAGCGTCAAGAACATGGAGAACCTGATCTACTCCGATTTCAGTTTCTCCTACCACCCCATCCGCGAATATATGAATCATCTGCCTCCATGGGACGGCATCGACCACATAGGCTGCCTTGCCGAAAGCGTCCACACCATCCCCGCCCAGAGAGAATTCTGGCTGAAAGGTTTCAGGCATTTCCTGGTAGGTATGGTAGCCGCCGCCACGCAAGAAGAGGTAGTGAACCACCTTTGCCTCCTGCTATGCAGCAAACAGAACCTGGGAAAAACCACTTTCATCAACAACATTCTGCCACGTGAGTTGCGAACCGATTATCTCAGCACCGGCATCATCTCCGCCGGAAACAAGGACGACCTCTCCCGCATGTCGGAATATATGCTTATCAACTTCGACGAATTCGAAGGCATGACGGGGCATGAACTAAGTCTGCTGAAGGACCTCATCACCCGGAAGTTCATCAGCATCCGCCTGCCTTATGCCCGCCATACCCAGAACCTGCCGCACTGGGCTTCCTTTGCCGGCACCTGCAACTATCCGCAAGTGTTGTACGACCCCACCGGCAACCGCCGTTTCCTCTGCTACGAAATTGAAAAGATCGACCGCCTTGATATCGACTATCCACAGCTTTATGCCCAGATCAAGCATCTGCTGGACAGTGGTTACCGCTACTGGTTCGAAGCCTACGAGAACGATGAGATAGAGCTCAACAACAAGCCTTTCCTCTTCCAGACTCCCGAAGAGGAAATGGTACTGACGCACTTCCGCAAACCGGAACGTTTCGAGAGTTTCAAGTACATGACGGTAAGTGAAATGGCGGAGGAAATCCGGAACAGAACCGGCTATCAATACAACCATGCCGGAAAGATTCTGATAGGAAAGATCCTCACCAAATACGGTTTCCAGTATGTGACAAGCAAGAACATGAGGCGCTACGAGGTGATACTTCTGGAGGCGGAAAGTGTGAGAAATAATCAGTTGTATCAATAAAGATATACCATTAACCGGATATGTACATCCATAGATGAACCGTTAAATAATTCCCAAAAAGAGAAGAAAAAGAAAGAACAACTTCTCTTTTCGGGAATTATTGACTATATTTGTACTTAAATAAAGAAAACATGAATATTACAGGATCTGAAAAGTTTGAGAAATTCTGCAAAAAGCACAATGATGCACAAACTGCTTTAGAGAAGTGGGTTGAAGAGGTAACAAAAGCTTCTTGGAAGAATCATAACGAATTGAAAAACGATTATTTGTCTGCGGACTATGTAGGGAACAATCGTTATGTATTCAATGTCAAAGGCAATAAATATCGCCTTATTGTTTTGGTTGTATTTTTTGCAGGAAATATCGATATTCGTTTTGTTGGAACCCATTCAGATTATGATGCAATTGATGCAAATAAAATAAAAACTATATAGGAGGCATATATATGAAGATTAAGACAGAAAAAGAATTCCGCGCTTATCAAGCAGAAATGGAAAGCATTATCACTAAAGGTACATCTTTAGGTGATATGGAATTATTGAGTGAGGAAGACAAAACAAAATACATAGCCCTCTCTCAAGCCATCAGCGAATGGGAGGCTGCCTATCATCCACTACCCGGAAGAGTTTCAACTTTGATTATTGATGCTATTCGGGCAAAAATGGAAGCGAATAACTTAAAGCAGAAAGAAACAGCTAAATGTCTGGGAATATCAGAATCCAGAGTCAGCGATATCCTGAATGGTCGTCGTTCATTGAATCTTAATATCGTGAAAAGGTTACGTGATAACTTAGGCATACCGGCTGATTTCATCTTAGATAATATTTCATAAAGTGAAATCATTCTACACTTTCAAACGCATCGAATGGTTAGGTCGAAGTGGGTTATTTCTATAACTTCCCGAATATGTTTAACTATAGTAAGTAATCACTTTCTATTTTTATCTTCCTCACAAAAGTTTTAGAAAGTAACCTATCTCTACCTAACCATCCCAATAAAAAAGACATCGTTACCATTATTCATAAACAAAAAGTATGATGAAATAAAAGCCTGAGAAACAGAGTTCAAAAAGTTGGCGGAAAGTCTCAAAAAAGCGGCGAAAAATTTGAAAAATACCACCATGTTTTCCAAATCTTTCGCCACTTTTTACTATAACCTCCTTATGAGATTTTCTCTATAATTCTTTAACTGTTATGCCAAAACTGCGGCAGGATTGTTCGTATACTGCTTTCAGATCTAAGTTCATCAGTTGTTCAATCACAGAACGACCTTTCGCACTAATGCCTTCATCAAACAGAAGTTGATTTTCTATTTCAGTGACGGTAGATCCTTCAATAACTGTTGAATGGGTAATAAGAGAATACATACAGTTACAGTATACGAGCATAGAGATTTCCTATTCTTTAAACCTTATCTCATAACTTTTAGTTACTGCTGAAAAGCGTTTATTATTCAAGAGGTCCTCCCCTTCTTCAAACATAAAAAGATTTCCAAGATATTTGATTCTTCTTAGTTCTTCATTTAGCGTGTTAGTCACAAAAATAATATGGTAAAACTTCTTCTCCTGCTTGGCTTTTTCTATCTCCGGTATCGTTATTTCAAAACAATTCTGATTATCTGCTTTTCCCTTAACCTCAACGAAATTTTTATTTCCAGTTCTGTCAGTATATTCGATGTCATACCCCAATCCATCAGTCCCATGCGGATTGTAACCAGAATAAGCAGGTTCGACACGGGCAGCATATCTTGATACCCATTTAACATTTTCTATGTTCTGATCTTCCTGCAATTTCTCATAAACGATCATTTCAGCTACCATTCCTATGATTAGCTTCTGCCTATTATTCTTTTGCCCATCATATTTGAAAGAGCCATCGCCTGTTCCATATTGCTTGCCTGTTAATTGCATTTTTTCCGGTACACGACTAGGTTTGATATTCTCAATAACTGGCTTGCATTGATTAGCATATTTCATAGCTACCTGTTCCGGAGGAAGCTGTAATTCTTTAGTAGATATATTTTCTCCCTGCTCTATTAGCCATTGCTTCATTTCCACTTCCGGATACAGATGCAGATTAATCTGCTCTCTTGACATGCCAAGTTTGTGAAATAAAGAAGATAACAGCGGAACATTTTCGTACCGATTGATATTATCAAAATTAACTTCTTCATTTATCTTTCTTACAGTCTCAAGTTCCAATCCCGCCAATGAAGCTATTTCTTTTATATCGACCGTATCATTCACAATAATCCGATCAAAATTAGGTATTTTTTTTGTGATAAAAACAGCTTGCCAGAACTTCTGTAGCTGGGTAAAATCCGAAGCATACAGTATTTGCCGGATTTCCTCTATCCGAGTAACTGATATGTCATAGTCTGCAAGGTAATCTGCTTTATTTTTTGATTTTATAAATTTCCACAAATCAATATTGAATCTTTTTAAATCACGATCCAGCATACTCATAAACAATTCTGTCAAACAGGCAGCAATAAGTTTCGGTTGCCTTAAACTGTCGTTCTTAATATGGAGAATAAAATTTCTTCTGGTTTTCTCAATATAATAATCAGATTCAATAATCAAACCAGACAGTTCGCCAACAAATATTTCGGTCTCTACTTTTTCTTTTTTCCAGACCTCTACAAGCTTCAGCGCTTCAAGGTATGAAGACATAGAAATATCAAAATTATATTCCAGCAATGCAATTGCTGGCGGCAAGTCAGTAAAAAACTCTATTAAAAAAAATTCCTTTAAGGCAGGAGATTCAACTAAGTTTTTAGTTATTGAGTTAGAAAAACGTCTCCCTATTTTTGCCGCAATTTTCCCAAATGTATTCCTATCCCGATTGGTGAAATGCGGTTGTATTTCTGCTCGGACAGATTCAGGTAACAAGTCATAGTTAAGTTTATCGTCAATATAATAGATATTTTCCGGATACTCCCATTTTGACCTTCCAATGGTTTCATTAATGGCCAACATAGGTGTATTGCAAATTGTCCTCACCTCATTATCCGAAATCTCATTCTTGTCATAGAAATCGAAAACCTTACTTAATATGCGATTATAGAAATCTGTAAAGTCCTTCCCTTCAGGTATATATTTATGGTATCTATTATAAATATGTTTGAGAAGCCGATTAAAATTATCCACAGTATTTCCATCCAGATGACATAACCCCACCGACTCTATAAAATCACGGTTATTTTCAAAATCAATTGGAAACAGCCTGAGATATTTAGATATAACTTTATTATGAACTTTTGAAATATCAGCTAAACGCATTCCTACAATATACGCCAGTGAATACACTTTTTCATCGTCATCCAAGACAATCCACCGTATCCTGGACAATTCTTCGCAAAATGATGAAAATTTCATTATTGCAGAGGATTGGGCATCGTGCTTATAGCTAAAACCATTGGAATATTTCATTTTAGGCAACCACGTAGCGCTCATAAGAGACTTATAAAGTTCCCAATTTTCTACAATAGTATCAGTAAACCATTTTGTATACTTTACGGGTTTGTCCAGCATACGGTCATTCTCAATATAAAAAGGCGTATCATTAAGGTGCGTGTTACGCTGGATATGCTTCACCCGGATATTACCATCTCCACGGGATGCGGTCTGCACATCACTGCTGATATAAAATGCCGGTATCTCCCATACTCCACACAACTTAAGGAAATCTTCGACACGATTTTCCGCTTCTATTTCTTCCTTTCCCGGTTCCTCTTGCTTAAATACGGTTTCATCAACAAAATAGCCCTCAGGATATAATTCCCGCAATTCTTCTTTATCAAAATAGACCGGATGCTTAAAAGGTGATACCCAATCTTTTTGGCCTTTGACAGGAAGCTGTATCTTTTCTTTTATATCCAGCTCGGATCGTGCATCTTGTGGGTTCAGATGATAGATAGCATTCAGTATATCTACATTAGGAACAGTCTTTTCATCGAATAATTTTAGCAACCTTCGGATCAACTCATTAGTATTAAACTCTTTCACCGCAATACGTGTCTCTCTAATTTCGAGTTTTATACCATTATGCATAAAGTGCACATACTTCTGGATGCTGGCAGGTAGTGAAACCGGATTCCTCCGCCCCCCATAAAAAACATCCTCTTCGTCGGATATCAATTTCCAGTGATTGGTCAACAATATCCTCTTGCCTGAGACATTTAAATCTTTATGTCTATCAATATATCGGTAAAGATTCTGAAAAAAGTCAAGATTCTTAGATTTTGCCTGTTTTTTAGCCTCCTGCTCGATGCCACTGGCAATATCTTCATAATTTAAGTAATATATATCAAACTCAGCTCTCAGCCATTCAACAACAGGGGCCGACCCAATATAGATAATTGGTTTACCATCAAACCGATCATCAGGAAAAAGTCCTTTATCGAATCCATCTGCAACAATCACTTCTGATGTTTTATAATATTTCCGTGAGTGTTGATCATAAATGAATTTTTGCCCCTTCAACGTCTCAACCAGTCCATCATAAAGTTCTTCCAGTCCGGCGTCTTCATTCCTTTTAAAACAAAGAATTTCGTTTGTATTGTATTTTCCCCTCTTTAATAATTTCAGCATACCACTCCCAATATACTCACCTATTTTACGAAGCAGGTATTGGTTCAAAGATGACTTGCGAAGCCGTGTTCGTTCCGGATTAACTAAAAAATAACTATGTATCATAAAGCGAAAGCCGGAACGAATATTGAGAGGGTAAAACAAGTACAGTTTTGCATTTGCATCAGGTACAAATAAATTCTTCTCATCAAGTTCAAGCACAATATGAATATCAATAGATGTGCTATTACTGTATATTTCCTTTTCTTTTCCTTCAAGACTATTCAGAATATCGTCAGGAAGAAAGTTTTTTTCATTTGGGACGTAATACCTGAATCGGTTCAGTATTTCCTTACCATTATCAACAACTATAAGATTTTTCCGGATATCCTTCTGGATATTATATATCGTCCTTTGAGTTGGAGTTGTAAAATCTACTTTCTGTATGTTACCCAACAACACAAGTTGCCTGGCTTTAATTTCTCCGAAATCAGCACAAATTTTTTCTTCTGCAAAACTTTCTTTAAGAGGAAGTTCAATCTTTGTGAGAATACCTTTCTCGCGCTCTTCGCTTGTCAATGCTCTTGAACGGTAATGAGGGAAAAAGAATAATGGCAATTGATTTTCAACAAGGTTACTATTATACTGACTCAGCACTTCCATCGTAAGCTTCCTATCAAAATATATAGCCCCTTCAGTGGTAACGATACGAGGTGTATCTGAAACTTCCAGCGTCGATTTAAAACCAATACCTTTGAATCCAATAAAGTCTAGGCTTTGTTTCGGACTCTGCCCAATGGAAGTGATCGATGCAATCCCCTCCTCACTGAAAGGAGCACCTGTGTTTGCTATTGACAGTACATTGTCTTTAAGTTCAATATAAATATCCCCCTCTTGTGATGCCTCCTTGTTGGCGTCTCTCACATTTTGTATTAATTCGAAGAAGTAACGACCTTCATACGCTTGTTGAAGATATTTTTCTGCTTCACAGATGGTTTTCAGTCCCCGTTCAGAATTCCTACAGGAATCTTCAAACAATGATAATGTTTTTTCCTTTATACCCATAAAACCAGTTTGTCTCAAGATTTATTTTCCCCTCACGACTATTCCACAAGATTAACTAACGAGGCAAAGATAATAAAAGCAAAACTAATTTAACAATAAAGAGATAAAAAAGATAGAGAACACATCAATTATGACTAAAAATCTGACTCACAAAACATTGAGGGGAAAAGGCGGATTACTCCGCCTTCCATCACTCATCCTCCGGTAACTCTCCTGCCCGTATCCACTTTGCATACGTCAACAACGTCTCTCTGCTCACAATTTTTCCCGTATCCACACTCACCACATCTATCACCGAAGTCAGCGAACGGATAATCTGTGTATAATTTTCTACTCCATTGTAGCGCAACTTCCCTTGCTCTATCAACTTTACAATGACTTTGGCAATCTCCTTCGGATGGCCGTAATACTCTAACCTTGCAGGTGTATCATGCTTTTCTACCTGCCGAAGCTGCCGGAGCAGACTTTTTTTTCTCGACACTAACCAGCAGCTCTTCAACGAGTGTGTACTCACGTTCACTGATAATTTTCAGTTCATCGCGCAATTCTTCTAATTCCATAAATATTATTTTTTAATTTTTATCCTCAGGTAAGCACGGTCATCAAAAGAGCAGTTTCCTTTCTTTATCCCTTTTGTACTCTTATACAACCGCATACACAGAGGATCTTTTTCCAAAATATCTGCAAGATAACATTCCGACTCATGCAAAGTAGAATACAGATGAGGATAACCGTCGGAAGACAATACCACCTCCTCCGCATCGCCCACAGGGAAAATATTCACCTGCTTCATCTGCACGGGAAAACCATCGAATACAGGAAATGCAAATCGTTGCCCTTTTACCGGACAGTTCTGCAAAACAGCCTGTTTTTGCAGAAAAGGATAGATAAACTCCCGTCCCAGATCGTGAGATTCCAAATCTTTCAGCGTAGCCCCATCCAGCAAAGCAACTTCATTGACTACCGCACGTGCATTTGCCATGATAGCATCAATCTCTTTCTCATTAGAGGAATATAGATTACCAATGATACACTGACAATCACCCACCTGCCAAACTTCATTCCGGGCATAGCTATAAATCACGCCATTAGCCGTAAAACGTTTCCTCGGCTTTGCCTTCAGTTCATCAAGCAAATTATGCTCCACATAAAAATCATGTATTTTCTCTGTTATGCGGCTAATGGCACCAGCAGCATCAATATCCTTCGGAAAATCGTGTATAGCCTCCAAAGCAAGTTCCATAGCCAGGCGACCGGTTTTCTTACCCTCATAAGTGAAGGTAGATTTAGCCGTAGCCCCATCAATCACCGCCGCAAAGTAGGGAGTAACAATAATGCCATCCTCATTGGTCTGCGGACTCTTCTTGCCTTTCAGAAAACACTCCTCAACCATAAAGTGAGGAACAGAAGGAGCCTGATATTCATTTTCTGACTGTAGGTATGTCCAATCGCGTTTACAATCCATTACTTTCGATTTATGTTTCAAATAATCAATCAGGTATGCCGGACGGTCTGTCTGCAAGATCGTTGCACCCAGATTATCTATCAGATATCCGTAACCTTTATCCCGATTGGCCAGTGAACAATCATCATCATGTCCGCCCGCATGTGTATCCCACAAGGTATTATACCAAATATGGGATTTCCCGGTCATTATCTTCTTCACTTCGTAAGGTAACGGATTGGTATCATGGGCGAACTTAAATTCAATAGCCACCGGTTTCAATACCCGAAGATAATCATTTAACTTCTGAATGGCATCTTCTTCATCCAAATTAACTTTCGGCATGAAAACCACCTTATCCAGATATTTCCCGTAATCACGCTTCACATCTTCCGCCGGAGCATTACTTTTCATGATTACCAGGTTGGTAGTTCCCGTCTTCTCTAATAATTCATACACCTGGTCGAAGTAATCAAAAGCCTTATCCAAATTCAACATCACTTTTCCTTTGGCTGCCAATAACGCTTCTTCCAAGGTGGGAACCTTGTAAATGGTCTTAATATGACACCCATTCCGCAAACGCAACGCTTTAATTTCGGCTAAAGTATGATCTTCAGGTTTTCCTTTTCCAGTAGTAGTACGATCGAGGGTATTGTCGTGCAGTAAAATCAGATGCCCGTCTTTGGTACGGGCAAGATCCACCTCCACAATATCCACTCCCATCCGAATGGCATTCTCTATGGCTTCCAATGAATTTTCGCAGGCATTGCGCCAATCGCCACGGTGAGCGGCAACAAGTACTTCCTTACTATTCGATTCAAATAATTTAGAACGTATCTGTACCAATCTTGAAACCTTTTCCCCTGACAGTTCCAAATATTTCTTCGCATACCGTTTTCCTAATTCTCTTTGCGACCGTGTATCAAAGTGGAATTCATCAATATTAGTCAACCCTTCGGAAGAAACAAGTCCAGCATAAGGTATGCTATCGGGAATCAAAGCAATTTTTTCTACGATATGCGAATAGTCCGGATTCCAGCGTCCTATTTCTCCTGCAATAAATGGCAAATCCGGAATCCCCAAATCACTACGCAAATCAGCAACCAATGTATTCAGATGATTCAGATAGCTCTGATAATCATCCCGGTTAGACTCCCCTTGATGCCAAATGATAGTTGCCGGTTTCAGGTCAGGGCGCTCGCGCAAAGCTTGTTTGATACGGAACAATGTTTTCTCATAATATCCGGCAGTATCGTTTTTCATAAAACGCTCTAAAGCGGTTCCTCCACGTGCATTGACCACAAAAAATATAGTATCCTGTAATTGCTCGGACAATGTTTCAGCAAAAGTATATCCGGGGCCCAACTTCTGCATAGCGATATCCTTGCGGATATTCGAAAAACGATTCAATGGGTTTCGGAGCACTTCAAAATGCCCATCCGCATTCAGCAGTTTTACCATTGGGCAAACTGCCATGTCCGCATCTTCTATTGGTGCCCTGCCCGACATATTAGATTGTCCGAGCAGAATAAACAAACGCTTATGGGCACTTGCTTGGGAAGCGACCAAGGTAGTAATCAATAGAAATAAAAATATATATATTTTCTTCATACTTATTTTAGCTTAAAAACAACATTCTATTTTTCTACAGATATAAATCATCTACTCACTACTTTTTTGATTCCTGCAATTGTGCTTTTAACGAATCTATTTCTTTCTGCTGCCGAATAGTATAAAGAGTTAGTTCTTCGATTTTTTGCAGAAGTATCTTATTCATATCATGTTGAGAGTAACCTTCCTCAGCAACTTGCTCTGCAGAAGGAACATCGGATAAATGATTATTATCTTGTATAAAATCAGCCACCTCATAGATAGTTGGCAGACTATAGTCTTTGCTGAAAACAAAATCCGACCAAGAGGAGTTAGGAGCAATAGCGTAATCTTCGGAGAGAATACCCTTTTTTACAAATAATCGATACTTATTTTTTAATTCCGCACGAATTTTTGACACATCATCGTGTGACAAATCCACATACAGGTTACGATCAGCACTAATAAATAATGCAGAACCATTATTTGTTCCAAGATGAAGCCCATGATTCGAGTATGTGCCTATCCACCCATCATCATGATTCACCGCATATCCTAAAAACAAATTAACATGATTATCAAAAAGTAGAGACATCGGAACAGTAGTACTCACCTCATTAGCTTTTACTGCAAGTTGTGGATTATCATTTGCTTCAACACCTGCAGTTCCCCAAAAGCCCAAACCTCCGTTACTCCCAATACGCATCATCTTATTATTATTAGCATTATTTATAGTTGGGTCATTATTACGACCAGGCCCCAGACTTGTCCAATATTTATCATCAAAATAAACCTTATCGTACAAATAAATCTTATGTCCGATGGCAGACCTTACATGCAAACCTTCACTATCGCCATTTGATGTAATAGTAGATTTGCTACCAGTTGTGAGCAAATCCAAAGTATTACTATTTGAAGGATCCAAGGCTCTGACAGAAAAGCCCTCAGCGCAAACCCACCCCTCTACACCAATAGTAAGATTGCTAATTGTTTTTAGAATATTATTAAACATTGCAGGAGATATTTGATAAGCACTACTTGGTTTCAAAAGTCCCCATTGTCCCGAATTATTTATAAATCCTCTGGTTATACTTCCCGCACTAAAACGAATCCCCCACACATCGTCAGGCGCCAATGGCGCATTTCTAAGATTATCAATATACTCACCAGCGCCTGATCCGTTGGAATACATTCTATATATAGACTGTGCATGAATATTAAAACCACACATTAAAACAGTAAGTATCAAAATAACTTTTTTCATATCACCTATCTTTAACTATTAACAAAAACTTTTTTATTTATCCGATAATTATCCGATTCAACAATAACCAAACATACACCATTAATTTGTAATCGGATATCTCGTTCCAAGAGTTGTACATTACTAAAAAGTAATTCCTTCAACAACATTCCCTGAGAATCGGTCAGACGAATCCTAACATTTTCCCCTTCAGGAAAACGAATGTGAACTCGAATGACTCCTGCACCTTTATCAAAATAGATTTCTTCAAATAAAAGGGGAATATCGTGGCTTTCTCCTATATCACTTTTTATCTGCTTTTTACCTTCCCATTGCCCAATACACCATCTTTGAGAATCAGCATTATCCGGCACTTGCTGAAACACTCCTTCACGTGTATCTGACAAACTCATCCCAGTCGCAATATTGATAATAGTGTACAATCTCCCTTTCGCCGTATCTTTCATTGGATAAATAGACCACTTCTGATTATCAGATTCCACATCAGATGTCATTGACAAAGCATATCCGGCATCTGCACTAAGAAAAGACAAATCACTTTGATTTTGCAAAGTATGCTGTAATGCCCCTTGAAATCCTACGCAATGAAAATACCAGGTAGAAGAATAAAGAGGAATGCCTGTTTCTACATTAAACAATGATTCACTTCCCATACTGAACTGTGATTCGAATTGATATAATATTGAAACTTGCTCACCAGATAATGCAGTATCATAAATTTTGAAATCATCTATTCCAGTACTGGGAATATGATCTACCGCCCCAATACACATTGATGTAAACAAATTCCAGTCCGGTATAAAAGCAGAATAACATTCCGTCATTTTTCCTTTAGGCGTAACTAAATAAAAGTGAGTGCCATCGTCAGAATAAGTGAGTGCCACAAAATACCATCCCTTTCCTTCATTAAAATTCGAATCATCCCACATCCATTGCTGATCCGGTAATACATTCTTCTGATTATCCGTGTGATAAATATCCAACACAGCCCGTACACCTTTTCTTTTCATTCCAAACAACAAATTTCCATCTTGATCTTTTGTCCAAAAAGCCTGAGAAATGGAGTCTTGACCAACATATAACCAGTAGGTCAAAGTCAGCTCCCTTTGTCCCTGTTCACCAGACGTAACAAGAGGAAAAGACAAATAACTATCTTCTTTATCAAAAGATATGGCTTTTCCATTTGTCCCAACCCTATCGGCAAGTGCATGAACAGCTCCATGAATATCCGCAGTCTGACCAGACATAATATCTTCTGAATCAGTTCCGTTCAGAGGAAAACATTTTTGCGGTAATGGAATCTCCTGAGCACATAAACAAGACGAAAAGCACAAAGTCATCATTAATATTATATTTCTCATAAGCACCTCTTTTAATTATCCTTACTAAATTCATTATTCAATGTCGAACGTAATTCAGAATACTTAAACTCATAAATACCTATTTCCTCTGGCATCGTAAATGTTGTTGAAGGATTTGGATCACCAAAAACCAACTTTGCCAGTGGAGAACGAGTAAGAAAGCCATTCATTATATGGAAGCGGGGAGAATCAATTCCAATAAAAAGAGGTGCATGCCACCTATTATTAACCGATTTGCGGGTATCACGCGTCTCTATCCAAAAAGAAAACCCTGTAAAGAAGAGATGAACTTCCCACATTACAGCACCGGAATCAATTGTAAACATTGGGTCATATAAATGATAATCATAATAATACTCCGAACCCGGATTATATTTCCGGCGAACAGTAAAAGTGCCTGCATTATAAAATAAATCCACATAAGAATTATTTTCCGTACTATTAGTAAATGACAATAACTTCAAAGGCTTAGTTACCTGACTTAAATTTGCAGTGAAATAAAAAGTCACTGTCAACCCATCCATTCCTTCTGTTACAGATCGAATCTCATTCATACCTAAAACTGTTCTATTAGCATCATGCACCTCTCTATAAAATAAATTAGTACCCAATTTTGTAATATAACTATGTTTATCCTGAGAAAAAACAGAAGAAATAAATAATCCTTCAAATAACAGAAGAACTATCATTGATTCAACATATTTAATTATTTTCATATTGATGTCGCTTTATTGAGGCATATTATTAAATAAATCATTGACGGCCTTACACACATCCGGTCTATCAGTAGTAAGTACCATTATTTTTCCATAAGGGATATTCATTAAAAAATAATGATCGCCTCTCATATCATCTCTGGAATCCTTCATTCTAAACTCTCCATATCTTCCTGCTACCCCGCGTTGTCCCGCTGGTTCTTCCGGATAAATGCCAGGTCTTAACCCGCTGTTTTCGTATACATAATGAAGTAAATTTTCATACGATACTCCATATCGGGTAAACCGAGTTAAATAAGGATCCCCCGCTTTTCTGAAATTTGTCTGCCATGCCACCAGTTCAGTCTTTGCCCTACGAATCCATGTATCAATAAAATCCAGATAATTCTCCCTATCCGGATGAATAACAGGCATAAACATTGTTTTTGACATTTGTTCTTCTGTCAAATATTGGCTTATCTCTGCATAAGAGTAATTAACCTTAAAAGCCAGATATTGAAGAGCATTCTTTTGTTCTGCAATCTCAACGCACTTTTTCAAAATGTTCATAAAGCTTTGCGTCATCAGCCGTTTTGCAGCTTCTCCATGCTGTTTGACATCATATTCACAAGCTGCAATGCAGTTACCATTTTTATCGTATCTCGACCTTATTTCTTTAATATCCACAGTAAGAACTAGTTCATATTTCTTCAATGCATCAACCATATCTCCAAACGTCAAATATTTGTATTCAGAGATTTCCATATTCCTTTTCCTCAAATGCAGATTCTTTATTTGACTTGCATTCATATTATATAAATAGTCTTCATCAGATCCTGAATAATCTGATAATCTTCTCAAATTATAATCATGAGAAACGATTAATTCGCCATCTTGCGTATTCATCACATCAGATTCCAACACATCAGTATATATCTTTGTATCCCGAATAGCAGCTATAGAATTTTCAGGATTACCAGCTCCCAAATTATCTCCCCATACTCCACGATGTGTAGCAATAATAAAGTCTGCTCCCTTATCCATTCTTGGCTGCTTCACTTTCGTCCATGCCCTTGTTACGAAATCAGCGGCATGACTCAAATCATGACAATAATGATTGGGATGAAACAAAGCATTTCCTCCTTTTCTATCTATCAAACCTATTCCCGGGATCTTACAAACAGCCATTTCTGCATTTGTTTCATCAATCTGGACTTTCAAGTCAATATTATTAGTAAACAAATGATATGGTTTGATAGTAACAGCATCATATCTTTTTCTATCTATCGAGCCTAATGCAGTCTTAATATCCTTGCTTTTCCATATATTAGGATAGTAAATAGCTCCGCTCCCTAATGAAGACCTATTATAATTAATTTCTGTCCCTGCAAAACTTGTCGAAGAAGAAGTAATATAAGTGTGATAAACCAGCGTATTGGTTGATTTATCAAAAACCTTCACTTCTATCTTTCCCCCTGAATTTACAGTTCCTGTAATTCCATTTTCCATATCGGCATACGGATTGAAGAGTTCCTGTAAACTCATCGTAGCTTCCACTTCACTAGCCTTTACTACAAGATTAAAAAGCAGAAGAAACAACAATACAAAAGCAAATCTGCCATAATAAAAGTTTTCCATACTAGCCCTAATTATAAGATCAATAAAATTAGAAAAGTGAATAATTTACGCGAATAAATAAAATTCATATTATTCGCGTAAATTATGTCTTACTCATTTAGAAGAGAACAAACCACAACCATTATCAATAAATGATTTGTTACATAGAAAATACCTTAATGAAATAACAGTTAACTCTTCCAAATCATCAATAGTAACCTTCATTTTGTTCTTCTTCAATCTTTCCTGCCGGTTTCAAACGGTCAATATGATTCTGGGGGATAGGACGCAGTTTATGAAAAGGCTTCATTGTACCGGCCGCTTTGGCTTCTTTATTAAATTTCATAACCCAATCATATAAAACGCCACAACGTACCAAATCTTCCCAACGATAAATTTCACCTAATAACTCACGCCCTCTCTCATCTAAAATAAAAGTAATGAAATCCGTTTTCAGATCATCTGGGGTGACTTTTATCAAATCATAGGTACTTTCCATATTTCCCATCTCTCCACCTTCCTCTTTCCAGTATTGAGGAGCTTTCACTTCACCGGTAGCCCATGCAGCACGTTTTCTGACAACATTAATATATTTAGCCGCCAACTCATAGTCTCCTTTTCTTCCTGCTGCCTCAGCCGCTATCAAATAGGTTTCTCCCAAACGCATACGTATCCACTCCCGTGCACCAGCTTGTGTATTCTTATCCGGTCGTGTAGGATCAAGATGTTTAACTAATACGGGATGACCTTCTATATCATGCATTTCATAGGGCATATATACATATTTAAAATTGGCGAGATACTTTTTCATTTCTAATGTCCCCGGTTGCAAACCACATTTTTGTACAGAGAAATAAATGGCAGTATCTCCTAATTCGATTTTATTTTTTCCCTCTTTTTGACCTTTTGCCGGATCTGGAGTAAAATAAACCTCCCCATCATAGGATAAAGTTTCCCATTTAGACAGCGTCTTTTTATTGTTCGCATAAAAAACCATCTTGAAACTCTTATAAAAACGAGAGTCATTTTTACGGTCGAAAAGAGTGAGTAAAGTCTTATCTGTCGGACGAATCATTCCATAAGGACGTCCATTTGCAATATCACGTATCATACCCGGTTGTAACTCATACATGGCCGCATTCCAATAAAGATGAAACCAGTTTCCGTCATCATTATACAATGGATTATTTGTAAATTGCACTGCATAAATTACTTCTGAGTTACCCTGATTCTTCATATCCCATAAGTCTGCATAGTTACTCATCAATTTGTGTGTACCTCCATTCTCCGGCAATACACTCTCTGCGTAATAAAGACAACTGTCCAAGTCTGTTGGTTTCATGCCACGAATATCAGTTTCTGCACTGGCACGGGTCAAATATACTTTCGCAAGAAGGTGTGCAGCAGCATCTCTTGAGGCTTTCCCTCCATTTGCAGGTTTCGTAGGAAGTAATGGTTCTGCAAATCTCAAATCACTAATAATCTGGTTGTAAATATCTGCTACAGGCGCCCGCTTATAATCAGTCCTCACTTCAAAATTTCCTTCTGTTTCCAAAGGTATTTTACCAAAATGTTGTACCAAATCAAAATAAAAATAAGCACGCAGGAAATGCAATTCTCCCAAACTCAGATTTCTTTTTGACTCGGATAGTTCTGAACTTTTTTCAACCTGATTTATAGCAATATTAGCCGTACTAATTGCTTTATAGTGGTTCTCCCAAAATTCATAAAGAACTTTCAAGGACGGATTCATAAACCCGGATTCATAACGATTAAAAGATTCACGGGTTTTACCGTCACGAGCTTCGGTAAACAAATCCACCCCCATCTCCGTCATCATATTATATCTGGCTTTATTACCAGCCCCCCATCGCATATATGAATAAGTGGCAACTAATGCAGCATCGATTCCCTGCTCAGTAGAATAAAAATCATATGTCAATTTCGAAGAATCATCTTCATGCAGCCAATCACTACAGCCAGATACCATGAAGGTAAATATCAACATGATACTAATATATCTTACTTTCATATTTCAACAATTTTAAAGATTATAATTCCATTTAATTTTAGAAAGAAAGGTTTATGCCTCCCATCCATGTTGAGGCACTTGGCGCAGTATATCCTCTTGCTCCTTCAGGGTCGATACCGGAAAATCCTGTAATAATAAAAGGATTATTAGCGGAAAGGTATACACGTATTTTACGGGCATGTACTTTTTTTAATAATTTCTCCGGTAAAGTATATCCCAAAGTTATATTCCGTACTCTAAGAAAATCGGCTTTTTCATACTGAAGAGATTTCACATAGGCTGGTGAAGCATTATCAACACTTGGACGCGGGTAGGCGTTAGTAGGATTATCAGGAGTCCAATAATCAATAATAATACTGTTGGCGCGTCCCGGCTTATTTAAGTATTCAATATTATTATTGAGCATGGCCCCTGCACTGGCATACAAGAAAATAGAAAAATCAAAACCTTTATAGGTTATGTTATTGACCATACTTGCAATAAACTTCGGACTGGTAGAGCCCAATATTTTTCGATCAGCTTCTGTTATCTTCTTATCACCGTTATCCCATATTTTTATATCTCCCGGTTTAAAGCTTGCGCCATTTTTATTGAACTCAGACATTTCAGCCAAGTCTTCCGAAGTATTCTGCCAGATTCCTATTTTTTCATAATCATAATGCACATTTATAGGATGTCCGATGAACCATTTATTACCCACATCATCAACTTTTCCATTATACAAAGATTCAATGGATTCTTTATTAGCGTAGAACATTACATCTGTAGTCCATTGGAATGCTCTTGTATTCACATTTAAGGTAGATAAAGATATTTCAATACCCTTATTCTTTGTTTCTCCTACATTGGAAAGAACACTTCCGAAGCCTGAAACGACCGGTATCTGACGTTCCAATAATAGATCAGAAGTATGTTGAAGATACAAATCAACAGTTCCACTCAATCTATTATTTAAAAAACCGAAGTCAATGCCGACATTCCACTGTTTCGTTGTTTCCCAAGTCAATTCACTATTAGCCATAATACTAGGTGCATATCCTAATACTTCGGAAGCGCCATTATCCCATACATATTTAGACAAACTAAGTCCTCCTCTTGTCATATAAGGATCTATAGCCGAATTTCCTGTTTTGCCCCAACCAGCTCTCAATTTTAAGTTCGACATTACATTCTGCCTCTTCATAAACGCTTCTTCACTAACTCGCCATGCCAAAGCCACAGACGGAAAAGCAACCCACTTATGACCTTCTGCCAAACGGGAAGAGCCATCATAACGTACGGAACCTGTAAAAAGATATCTTTCTTTATAACTATAATTCAAACGTCCCATAAAAGATGCCATAGTCCATTTTGTCAGATTACTGCCGATATTATCTATAATGGAAGAAGAAGCCAAATCATTATACAGCAGCTTATCAGAAGTTATATCTTGTACACCTATCTTATTCGATTCTGTTTTATCCTCTTGAATAGATTGCAACAGGGTTACACCTACAGTATGATCCTTACCAAAATCACGGTTATAGAATAGCATATTCTCAAGTGTCATCATCGTATATTTACTCATACCATTGTAAGCATAGGAAGTACCTAACTGCCGGGTACTGGTATTGGAAGAGTAAAACTGATAATCCTGTTTGGTACGAGCGTCAAGACCTAAGTTACTCTTAAATTTTAATCCTTCTACCGGAAAAGTCACTTCAATATAATAACTTCCCAAATATCGGCTAACTTTTTCTGGTGCGGATACAGCTCCTTTTTCGAGGTTCATTAAAGGATTCCACATCTGAGCATCAGAAGCAACCAGTTGCGTAGGAGTGCCATCTTCATTACGCAACGCCCCCAAAGGGCTGATACGGTACATATAGGCATCACTTTCCATGCCACTGCCACGTTCCTTTACAGAGTGCGAGTATTGTGTTTGAAGACCAAACTTAAACCATTTATTAATTTCATGATTTAAGTTTAAACGTATAGAATAACGTTCGTAACTTTGATCTTTCATTATACCTTCATTCTTATTATAAGTGGCAGATGCCAAAAAGTTCGTCTTCGCATTTCCGCCGTTGACGCTTATCTGATGATCGGTTATAATACCATCGCGCGTTACATGATCAAACCAATTATCAGAACGTATTCTTGACGGATCGTAATTTCCATTTTCATCATAAGCCATCATCAATGATTCAAGTACATAAGCATCTTGCTTAAACATTGGATTTGCCATATCAGCCGCTTTGTCGGGGTGATCCATAGGATATTTATTCGAACTATTTGTATTACGATAAGCTTCACGCACATATTCGGCATATTGGGCGCCGTTCATTAAATCCAGTTTATTCTGCATAGTCTGAACACCAAAGTATCCGGAATAGTCAACCTGCGTTTTTCCGTCCTTTCCTTGTTTTGTCGTAATCAGTACAACCCCATTAGCACCTCTGGAACCATAAATAGCTGTAGCAGAAGCATCTTTCAAAACCTCCATTGATGCAATATCTGAAGGACTAATTTCACGAAGACCACCTGTAATAGGAACGCCATCAACCACATACAATGGTTCATTACTTGCATTGATTGAACGCTTACCGCGAATTAAAACTGATGGAGAAGTACCTGGTGCCCAATTATCTTGAGAAACCAACACACCGGAAGCACGCCCTTGCAGAGCTTCAGAAGCAGAAGTAACAGGTACAGAAGCAATTTTTGTTGCATCTACGGAAGTCATAGCACCTGTTACATCCCTTTTTCTTTGCACACCATAACCAACTACCACGACTTCATCAATCAACTCACTATCTTCCTGAAGTATTATATTGGAGAGATTTTTATCGGATGCTTTCAGTTTAATAGTCTTATAACCAACATACGAAATAGTCAGAGTAGAATTCTCAGGAACACCTGTCAAAGAATATTCACCATCTATATTAGTTATCGTACCATTAGACGTTTCATCTACTAAAATACTGGCACCAATTACAGGTTCGCCTTTTTCATCAAGAACAGTACCTGAAATCTTCTTTGTTTTCCTCGTTTGCTGCAGAGAATCCGAAGTCTTCTTCTCTTTCAGATAGATTTTCTTCTCACCAATTTCAAAAGCCACATTCGTACCAGTGAACAATTTACTAAGTACATTGGACAGATCTTCATCTTTTGCTTCAATGGTAACCATTCTGTCCGGATCAACCGTAGGACGACTGTATGCCACAGTGAGCCCGGTTTGCTGCGTAATGGCATCAAAGACTTTTGTTAACTTAACTTGCCGGAATTGCAAAGTCACTTTCTGAGCAGAGACCGTTAAACAAGTCATAAAGCCTAAAAGAAGTACAAGTAAAATCTTGTGTTTCATAACTTAAATTTTAGATTAACATTAGTATAAAAATTCGCTTTATACTAAGTAGACACACAAGATTTTGGAGCGGGTGAGAGAAAATAGATTTTTTTTCGATAAATGAGGAAAAAGACCCTTAAAAGCAAAGAATCGTCATTAGCGGTCCAAAATGTAGCTCGTCATCTTGTATTTTATGTATCTGCACATAAATGTCCAATCATCTATGATGATTTGTACAAATCTACGACTTTTATTATATTCGTGCAAGAAATCTGAGGATAATGTAAACTGTTCTATTTGATAAAGAGACTTCGTTCATAGAAAGCAGAAAAGATAAAAGGCGGCTATTTCTTGCCGATACCGGCAAAAATCGCTGTCTTTGAGAATAGAATAAAAATATTTTAATAGAAAACCACGTACGCCCAACCATGAGAACATATGAGAGAAAGAAAAAATTTTGCGTGCGTTAGACCTACTTGTGACAGAGGATAAGATACCACATCACTATATTAAATTCATTAGAGATGGGGTTTATGAGTTTCGTTCTAATTATGGAAATACAGAATTTCGTGTATTTTTCATTTATGATGGAAATACTATCGTTGTCTTATTCAATGCCTTCAAAAAGAAGACACAGAAAACGCCTGATAGCGAGATAAAGAAAGCGATAAAGTTAAAGGAGGAATATTATGCAACTAAAAGAAATCAGTAAAGACATTTACGATGTCAGTGCATTGCTTGATGAAGTATTGGGAAAGGAAGGGACTCCCGAACGTGAAAAGAGCTGCGAAAAGGCATGGGAAGAGTATAATGCCCAGATCCTATTGGATGCCCGTAAAAACGCAAGACTTACGCAGGCAGAACTTGCCAAGCGTATAGGGGCTGACAAAGGTTATATCTCAAGAATAGAGAGAGGTCTTACAGTTCCAACAGTATCTACTCTATATCGGATTGCAGCAGCTATGGGACTAACCGTAGAGTTACGACCTGCGTAAAAACAAAACCAGAGTACTAAACTCTGGTTTTGTTTGTTTGAAAACGTAAATTAGCATAAGCGTAATTAGAGGCTTTTTTATATATTGCCTACAACTCAAATCCGCATAATCAATGCATTAGACGGGAATCCTCTTTTTTTCTTGTGACTATCACTTCCTTTTCAGCCTCCTTATATTCAAACCGTAGCGGCGCAATCTTCTCCAAATCCTGAAGAACTTTTTCGAGAAGCGTATTCTCTGACGTAATCGTAAAGTATACATCTCCAACTGCCGCGTCTTCTATCTTGAAGCCTACATCATACCAGCGATTCAGCACCTTGATAACCTCGGACAACGGGGCATCTTTAAAAGCGATCACATTCTTTTTCCACAAAGAAGAAATCTGTGCATCCATGTTCCGGATAATAGTGCAATGTTCACTCTCTTTGTTATAGACAAGTTTCTCACCGGGCTTCAACGGATATTTCTTATCTGAAGCAAGTGTCAGATTAACACGACCTTCGTCCAGACAGACCGTGATATCCTTATTCTCCGGATAGGCCTGAACATCGAACGAAGTTCCTAGAACATGCACGGCAGGACCGTTAAGATTGACAATAAAAGGTCGGTGAGAATTCTTTGAGACTACAAAATAAGCCTCACCTTCCAAGTAGACTTCACGACTGGACAGCGCAAACTTTTTAGGATACTTCAAACGCGAATCCGAATTGATATACGCACGCGTACCATCCTGAAACATCATTTGCAGACGCTCACCTTTGGGTACATAGATTTCTTCGTAACCAGAATCGCCCAGCAGATCGACACGGGTATTCACCTGAACAAACAGTCCTATCAGCAGCACAAACGGAATGAGTACGGCAGCCACACGGAAAGCAATCCTGCGGACGCGCTTCTGCCGGATATTGCGACGGATATGGGCAAGCATCTCTTCGGACGGGATTTCGTGATCGACATAGAGTTCTTCGAATCCCTGTTTGATCTCTACGGCATCACGATCCATACTTTTAGCCAGATAGGCCGCACCCTCATCGGTAGCAAACCAAGCCGCTACGATCCGGGCAATTTCAGGAGTAGATGTACCTGTCAGCACTTCCTGTATCTGTTTTTCTGTAGGTATATTCATATTCTCTGTACTCATACTGTTAAATAGACACTTAAATACCTTAACAAGGTGAGGTACGTAACAAAAATTAGCAATTTTCCCAGATGGACGCGCAACAATTTCAGCGCATCGGAATAATGGGTTTTGATTGTATTGATAGAGAGTTTCAGGCGGTCGGCTATCTCCTGGTTGGAGAGTTCTTCACACACTTTCATCAGACAGATTTCCCGCTTTTGGGGTGGCAACATATCGACAGCTTTATAAAAGATAGACATCAGTTCTTTCTTTTCCAGACTGTCAACAAGGGTATCTTCGTAAGCAGGGATGCCTTGGGCTATCTCATAATTCTTGGTAAGGGCAGTATTCTCATTGCGTATCACATTGAGTATATGATTTTTAGTCATTGTTATCAGGTAGTTTCTCAGGCTGATGCCTACCCGAAGCTCCGAACGGAATTCCCAGAAACGGGTAAATACGTGTTGCACAGCGTCTTCTGCCATCGCGGAACTCATCAAATAGCGATAAGCCAATGCATAAAGCAGTTTGTGATATTTATTGTAAACCGCAGTAAATGCCTCTACATCTCCCCGCTCCACTTTAGCAAAAAGTGTTTCATCGTCAATATCAGATGTTTGCGGGGCTTTACGCTGCATTTAAACTGTGTTTTTAAGGTTAAACGATAGAATGATGCGGGCAAATATACTCATTTTTGATAAAGGTGGGGTATGGATGGGAGGTTTTTTATGGATGAGGAGATGGAAATGAAGAGGTTATTGATCAATCCTGCACATCAGTTACCGGATCTGAAAGTAGGCGAAATGTATGCGGAAGTGGCAGAGTACACACAAGCCGGCAACTTTTGGGATTTCATCTGGGGGAACGTTACTTTAGGGCAGAAAGCAACTTTTCGTTACGACAGAAAAGAATCTCCATTTCTGAATAAAGATACTGATTATCTCCGCAATCTCTTTTGCTCCTCTCTATGCTCTGAAATAGTGTCAGCAAAGGCAATCAGAATCGGTAAATCAACTCCCACCCCAGAATATGCCTGTCCAAGTCACTCTCGTGCTGATAGCAATAGAAAACATCTGACGACCAGGAGGACGACAGTTTAGCTTCCACCCCACCGCGGGCACGGAAGCGGGAGGCATGAAACCATTCATCTTTACCCAGACCGTGATATTGCTCCAAAGAGATATACGGTGACCATGTAGTTACCTTATAAGCAGCTTTCAGGCGGGTGCGGAGACGGAATTCATCCGCTCCGCGTCCGTCGAAAGTATGCTGAAAACGTTCGCGTAGGGTGAACGTCCATTGTCGTTTTTTGAGAGTGAAAGAGACACCTGCATGATAACGGTGCCGGGATTTCCAGCCGTCTTCACCACGGTTGCGGTAGTGGTATTCGTAGCCGCCCTCAGCTTTTAGAAACGGAAGAAGAAGAACGGAAGTACCTACGCCGAAGCCCCAACGGTCTATCTCATCCAATGCGTCACGGGTACGCATCTCGACATCTCCGTAAAGTTCCACTCTGGAGGATATATCGTGCCGGGCTTTCATCTTGTTCCAAGTCACGAAATCACTGTCCTGTGCCTGCAAAGAAGGCAGACTGAAGACAAGCAGTCCTACACACAAAACGACAAATCCCCGCAATACAGAATATTTCTTTAGCATATCATTCTCAAAGGTTTACTTCAACTTATTTTCTTAGAAAATACAAAGCTAAAGAAAGATTCTGTAATAAATCTGTAATACGAATGTAATATTATCAAATTTTCGACTTACAAAGTTCCAGATAACAAACAGACAATAACAATTATTCCCGTGAAATTCGTTTCAGGTGTTCTTCTATCTTTTGAAAAAATGATGCCAGATGCGAACCATCTACAAAGGCATGATTCACATAAATGGATAAAGGAAATACCAGACGTCCCTCACGGGTTACCGCTTTACCGGAAGTCATCAAAGGGTAACTGCAACCATTACCGACTTCGGCCAGCGTATAAGTAGTAGCAGTGAAATACATCTTGGGGACAGCGCTTAAATGCACTACATCATAATCTCCCTGTTTTGCCAACTCCTCTTCGGCACCATAAGGATTGCCATCTTCGGGGATATTGGTTATCAACTCATACGCTTCAGCATAAAAGCGTTTGAAATCTTCGTGGTAAGGAATCCGAACCGTATAAAAAGTCTTTCCAGGAACAGCTATCGGAGAAATGATATCCACTTCATCATGAAAAATAACTTGTCCGTTCTTGTCGGTACGATAACGAAGTTCCGGAACTTCATTCGCCGAACGCACTACGGCATACAGATAATAGAGAAAAAAGGAATGGCCCGAAGCTCTCGCTGCGGCACTGGCTTCGGTACAATCAATCTCTGTGGTAATGGAATACCAGGAATTTACAAAGCCCCGGAAGAAATTGTAATTGTCCCGGCGCTCCCAGGTCTCGATGTCTACAATATGTCTCATAAAGTTATTGATTAATGAAAAATGCCCGGTCGCATATATCAGCCGGGCATTCGTTCGTTTATTTTCCTTTCTTATAGTTTTCCAATCCTGTTTGCAAGAACTCGATATACTTAGGAATGTCCTCGTCATACGAATAAGATTTATTCAAAGGGCGACCTTCATTATCTATCAGCACATAGAAGGGCTGTGCATTGGCACCGAATTTAACGCGTTGGAGATAACTCCACTTATCGCCCACTGTACGCAATGTACGCTCCCGTCCGTTTTCTGTCACTTTAACAGGTGAGGTCAACGGGGTTTTATTATCTACATAAAGTGTAATAAGTACGTAGTCGTTGTTGATAATGTCACTTACCTTAGAGTCTGTCCATACGGCAAGCTCCATCTTACGGCAGTTTACACAGCCATAACCGGTGAAGTCGAGCATTACAGGTTTGCCATGCTGACGGGCATATTCCATACCCAGATCGTAATCATCGAACTTGGCATGCACTTCATTATTATAGAGGTTGAAGTCCTGAGTCTGCATAGGCGGTGCAAAAGCACTGACTGCCTTCAACGGAGCACCCCACAAACCGGGAACCATATACACGGCAAATGCCAGCGAGAAAAGTGCCATAAAGAAGCGGCCCACTCCCACTTTCGTATCGTCATCATCGTGTGGGAACTTGATCTTGCCCAACAGGTAGAAGCCCAGTAAAGCAAACAGAACAATCCACAATGCCAGGAACGTTTCGCGGTCGAGGATGCGCCAGCCGTATGCCAGGTCGGCTACAGAAAGGAACTTCAGAGCGAAAGCCAATTCCAGGAAACCGAGAGTAACCTTAATGACATTCATCCAACCGCCTGATTTCGGCATAGACTTCAGCCAGGACGGGAACAGGGCGAACAATGTGAACGGCAATGCCAAAGCAATAGCAAACCCGAGCATACCGATAGCCGGAGCTACCACACTACCCGTTGTAGATACCTGTACCAGCAAGAAACCGATAATAGGACCTGTACAAGAGAAAGACACCAGTGAAAGCGTGAATGCCATCAGGAAGATACTGAGCAAACCGCTTGTTGCTTCTGCCTTACTATCTACTGCGTTGCTCCATTTAGAGGGTAGCGTCAGTTCGAAAGCTCCGAAGAAAGAAGCTGCAAACACAACCAGCATCAGACAGAAAAGGATATTGAACACGGCATTCGTGGAAAGTGCATTCAATGCACTGGCACCGAAGATCAACGTAATGGCCAAACCTAAAGTTACGTAAATCACCACAATGGAAGCGCCATACGTCCAGGCATCACGAATACCTTTCTTTTTATCTTTGGAACGTTTCAGAAAGAAACTTACCGTCATAGGGATAATAGGCCACACACAAGGAGTAAACAATGCCAGCAGTCCACCGAGAAAACCGGTGATAAAGATATAGAACCATGACATATCTTCCTGTGAAGTGGTCTCACCGTATGATTGCAGATCATTGATGACAGGTTTCCACAAATCAATGTTGCCCGCCACATTTATATCCGTCGGACCATCTGCACCACCTATTATACCGGTGGAAGCTGTATCAGCAGATGTTTCAGTTTGGGAAACAGGCTGAGTTTCCGGTTTCGTTTCCTCTGCCGGAGCTGTTACCTTTTCAGCCGGAGTTGCAGCTGCTGTACCTTTAGCGGCTTCTGCCTTACCTGAGAAATTAAACTCTACCTGCGTAGGAGGCAAACAGTTTTCATCATTACAAGCACCGTATTCCAGAAAACCTTCTATCTTATAATCCCCTCCTGTGAGCTTTAGTTTCTGAACAAATTGTGCCGTGGACTCAAAATAGCGTACGTTCATCTCGAACAACTTATCATAAGAAGCTATTTCTTTTCCTTTCGGCTGCAACTTTCCTACAACTGTAGCACCGGATATCTTCTCTACATTGAAGGTAGCCGAGATAGGACCACCGTCGCCCAGGTCGGTAGAATATACATGCCAACCCTTATCGATAGTAGCGGTAAATACAATTTCCGCCTCTCCCGCTGCAAGCGTCTTCAGTTCCGACTTAAACTTGACGGGCTCCTGTATCTGCGCTTGTGCCACGACAGCAATCAGCAACAGACAAATGGATAATATTTTCTTCATATAATCAATGATTAATTACTAATTGTCAATTGTCAATTGTTTCGTAGTCAACACAAGCGCGATTCTCCTTTACATCAGCAATCAGCTTGCCTGCTGCCACATGTTCGGGATGAGTAGCATAAAATTTCACGTCGTCCAACGTATCAAATTCACTGTAGAGGGCAATGCTCCAAGTTTCGCCAGGATTCATATTGAGTCCAACTTCTATCTTACGTATAACAGATATTTTAGCAGGCAAAGCCTCGATAGCGGCCTTGAATTCTTTCATTGCTGTCAGCTTTTTGTCAGCCGGAGCTTCGTCTTTTAATTTAAATAATACAATGTGTTTGACCATAACTTTGCAATTTTAATGATTTATCTATATATTTGTCAACCGAAGCGATTAATATTAACCGCAAAAATACTCGTTTTGTTTTAAATATACACTTAAACGGATGTTAATAATAGGAATTGCAGGCGGAACTGGCTCGGGAAAAACCACCGTCGTACGTAAAATCATTGAAAGCCTGCCGGCAGGCGAAGTGGTACTGTTACCGCAAGACTCTTACTATAAGGACAGTAGCCATGTACCTGTAGAAGAACGACAGAACATCAACTTTGACCACCCGGATGCCTTCGATTGGGGGCTTTTATCCAAACACGTAGCCATGCTGCGTGAAGGGAAAAGCATTGAACAACCTACCTACTCGTATCTTACCTGTACACGAGAGCCCGAAACGATTCATATCGAACCGCGGGAAGTAGTGATTATTGAAGGGATTCTTGCCCTGTGCGACAAGAAACTGCGTAGCATGATGGACCTTAAGATCTTTGTGGATGCTGATCCGGACGAACGTCTGATTCGTGTCATACAACGGGATGTAGTGGAGCGCGGACGTACGGCAGAAGCTGTTATGGAACGTTATACCCGTATCTTAAAGCCTATGCACCTGCAATTCATCGAACCGTGCAAACGATATGCGGACCTGATCATACCCGAAGGGGGAAACAATCAGGTGGCAATCGATATTCTGACGATGTATATAAAGAAGCATCTCTGATAAATGAACAACTGAGGCGTCTCAGTTATTTATATATTTGAATGAATAGAAGTATCTTAATATTCTTGCTATGTCTGTGCTGCCTGTCGGGGTGCGGAAATAAACGGCATGGTTCCATGCCCGATGAAGCTGTGGGCGATTTGCAACAGATAAAAGATAGCGGTGAACTCGTTGTACTGACGCTATACAGTTCTACTTCTTACTTCAACTATCGTGGCCAGGAAATGGGGTTCCAGTACGAGTTGAGTGAACAGTTTGCCAAAAGTCTCGGGGTAAAACTGCGCGTAGTGGTGGCAAGGAATGTACAGGGACTTATAAACAAGTTACTGGCAGGCGAAGGAGACATCATTGCCTATAATGTCCCCATCACGAAGGAATTAAAAGACAGTCTGATCTATTGCGGTGAAGAAGTAATCACACACCAAGTTATTGTGCAACGCGCAGGCGGGAAAACAAAACCGCTGACGGATGTAACGGAACTGATAGGCAAGGATGTATATGTAAAGCCCGGGAAATATTACGACCGTTTGGTAAATCTGGATAAAGAACTCGGTGGCGGCATCCATATCCACAAAGTGACTAATGACAGCATTTCAGTAGAAGATCTCATCACACAAGTATCCCAGGGAAAGATTCCTTATACGGTAGCCGATAATGACGTAGCCAAGCTTAACACAACGTATTACCCCAATCTGAATATTAAATTATCCATCAGTTTCGACCAAAGGGCTTCCTGGGCAGTGCGCAAGGATAGTCCGGAACTGGCAGCAGCCGCTAATAAATGGCATGAAGAGAATATGACTTCTCCCGCCTACACTGCCAGTATGAAAAGATATTTTGAGATCAGCAAAGCAACTCCACACACTTCCATCCTTTCTCTTCGTGAGGGAAAGATTTCACACTTCGACGAATTGTTCAAAAAGTATGCTTCAGAAATAGACTGGGATTGGCGGTTGCTTGCCTCTCTGGCCTATACAGAGTCCAACTTTGATACAACAGCCGTTTCATGGGCCGGAGCCAAAGGACTAATGCAACTGATGCCTGCCACAGCGCGCGCCATGGGAATCCCTGAAGGAAAAGAACAGAACCCGGAAGAGAGTGTGAAAGCTGCCGTAAAATATATCAATGCTACCAGTAAGAGTTTCTCTTCAGTACCGAGCGAAGAACGGCTCAACTTTGTACTTGCTTCCTACAATTCGGGTATCGGGCATGTGCTGGATGCAATGGCACTGGCTGAAAAATATGGAAAGAACAAATATGTCTGGAAAGATAACGTAGAGAACTTCATCTTATTGAAAAGTAATGAAGAATACTTCACCGACCCTGTCTGCAAAAACGGATACTTCCGTGGAATAGAGACATATAACTTTGTAAGGGATATTATGGGGAGGTATGAGACATATAAGAAGAAAATAAAAGAGTGATAGGGTGGTAAGGTGATAAAGCGATAGGATGGCAGATCTATCACCTTATCACTCTACCACCTTAATCTTCCTTTTCATTAAAACAAATTCAGCTTATTCTTCTGCGCCTCCTCCAACGAAACTGTCTTTGGTGCTTGCGCAGCGTTCTTTTCACGCAACTGCTGATATTCTGAACTTAATTTTTCTTTTAATTCTTCTTTGGCTTTCGGATTCATCAAGCGGGCAGCTACTGTTGCATTCTGCGAAGCATCTTTCAGATGAACAACAGGAGCATGATAGACAGGAGCTATTTTCAATGCTGTATGCAGTTGAGAGGTAGTAGCGCCACCTATTAATAAAGGAATATCGGCACCTGCCTTTTCCAGTTCCATAGCCACGTGTACCATTTCTTCCAATGATGGGGTTATCAGACCACTGAGTCCAATCATATCCACCTTTTCTTCCAAGGCACGCTGAACAATCGTTTCAGCAGGTACCATCACACCAAGGTCTATGATCTCATAACCATTGCAGGCCATGACCACGGAAACAATATTCTTACCTATATCATGCACATCACCTTTCACCGTGGCAAGCAGGACTTTTCCGGCAGAAGCGGAGCCTTCCTGTTTTTCCGCTTCAATTACAGGCTGAAGAATGGCAACGGCTTTCTTCATGGTACGAGCAGTTTTCACCACCTGGGGCAAAAACATTTTTCCGGCACCAAAGAGCTCACCTACATAGTTCATACCTGCCATTAAGGGACCTTCGATGATATCCACTGCTTTCGGATAGAGCTTCAGGGCTTCTGCCAAGTCTTCCTCCAGATAGTCACCAATTCCTTTCGTCAAAGCATGTTTCAAGCGTTCTTCCACACTAGTTCCATTACGCCATGAAAGAGGGGCAACTTGTTTATCAGTGGCATTACCTTTCTGTTGTTCGGCAGCAGCTTTCAGTTGTTCAGCAGTTTCTATCAGACGCTCTGCAGCATCGGGACGACGGTTTAAAACCACATCCTCTATACGTTCCAGGATATCGGCAGGGATATCGGTATAAAGTACAGCTGTAGCCGAATTTACAATTCCCATATCCATTCCTTCACGGATGGCATGATAAAGGAACACCGCATGCATGGCTTCACGGATATAATTGTTGCCACGGAAAGAAAATGACAAATTGCTGACGCCACCACTGACATGCGCACCCGGCAAGTTCTTACGTATCCAACCGGTAGCCCGGATGAAGTCTACAGCATAATTATTATGTTCGTCCATACCCGTAGCCACAGCAAGGACGTTGGGGTCAAAAATTATATCATGAGGATTGAATCCCACTTTCTCAACCAAAAGCTGATAAGCACGTGCACACACTTCAATCTTACGTTCGTACGTATCCGCCTGTCCTTTTTCATCAAAAGCCATTACTACAGTAGCTGCACCATATTGCCTGATTGTACGGGCATGTTCCAGAAACTTTTCCTCTCCCTCTTTCAGAGAGATTGAATTCACAATGGACTTTCCTTGCAAACACTTCAATCCGGCAACAATTACATCCCATTTGGAAGAGTCAATCATCACAGGAACACGGGCAATCTCCGGCTCGGAAGCAATCAGATTGAGGAAAGTAGTCATTTCAGCCTGTGCATCCAGCAGACCGTCGTCCATATTTACGTCGATAATCTGCGCCCCGTCTTCTACTTGCTGACGGGCAATGCTGAGGGCTTCATCGTATTTCTTTTCATTAACCAGACGCAGGAACTTGCGGGAACCGGCCACATTGCAGCGTTCTCCCACATTGATAAAGTTCTTCTCAGGAGTCACCTCCAGCAATTCCAAGCCGGAAAGCCAAAGACTTTCGGGTTTCGGAGCAGGAGCATGGGGAGCAGCACCGGCTATCAGGGCAGGATATTCGGCAATGTACGCATCGGTCGTACCACAGCAACCGCCAATGATGTTTATCAGCCCTTCTTGGATATATTCTTTCACTTCATGCGCCATATCGGCAGGCGTCTGGTCGTATTGCCCCAGGCTGTTGGGCAATCCCGCGTTGGGGTATGCACTGATATAATAAGGAGCACGGGCAGCAAGCTGTTCCAGGAAAGGTTTCAACTGACGAGCACCAAAGGAACAGTTCAAACCTACCGAAAAGATATTGGCATGCTGAACGGAGGCAAGAAAAGCCTCCAAAGTCTGTCCCGACAGAGTGCGTCCACCTGTATCGGATACAGTAACGGACAGCATAACAGGAACTTGAACGCCTGTAGCCTCCATCGCCTTTTCGGCGGCAAAGATAGCTGCTTTGGCGTTCAATGTATCGAAGATAGTTTCTATCAGCAGAGCGTCTACTCCACCTTCCAGCAAGGCTTCCATCTGTTCCCGATAGGCATCGGCAAGTTCATCATAAGTCAGCGCACGCATAGCCGGATTATTCACATCGGGACTCATGGAACAAGTCTTATTGGTAGGTCCGATGGAACCGGCTACAAAACGTGGTTTATCAGGTGTGGAAAATTCATCAGCTACTTCACGTGCCAGTCTAACGGCAGCCAGATTCATCTCACGTACATACTCCTGCACATGATAATCGGCCATACTGACACTGGTAGAGCTAAACGTATTGGTTTCAATGATATCGGCACCTGCCATGAGATATTTACGGTGTATATCCTGTATCACATCAGGGCGCGTCAGACAAAGCAGGTCATTGTTTCCTTTCATCTGCCCGGGGATACCGGCAAAACGTTCTCCCCTAAAATCTTCCTCTGTTAAGTTGTACCGTTGTATCATGGTGCCCATAGCACCGTCTAAAATAAGGATGCGCTCACGCACCGACTTTTCAATAGAAACCATTTGTATTTAGTGATAGAATGGTAATGTGATAAAGTGGTAAAGTGATATTACTCTATCACATTATCACTTTATCACATTACCACGTTAAACAATTATCTCTTAAACATACGCGCCATATCGCGTTTGTCATCTTTTTCTTTTAAAGCCTCACGCTTGTCGTATTGTTTTTTACCTTTGGCAAGGGCTACCACCACTTTGGCAAGTCCTTTTTCATTAATAAACATACGAACGGGAACCATTGTAAAGCCGGGATCTTTCGCCCCACGCGCCAGTTTATCAAGTTCTTTTTTGGTAAGTAAGAGTTTACGCTCCCTGCGTGCCGAATGGTTATTGTACGAACCGTAGAAATATTCGGAAATATGCATATTCTTCACCCACAGCTCGCCATTGGCAAAGTAACAGAAGGTATCCACAAGGCTTGCTTTACCCATGCGGATCGATTTAATTTCCGTACCCGTGAGCACAATGCCCGCGGTATAAGTGTCTATCAATTCGTAATCGAATGTAGCGCGCTTATTTTTTATATTAACAGGAGCTTGTTTCATGATTTCAAACGTTAATTAAGCACCATCGTCAGCTTGTTGAATATAAACTGAATGAGCATAGGACAGGCAATGAGTAGGATGGAAGAAATGATTGTAAACCGTAACCGATCTTTTTCTTCTACTTCCATCAACGTGGAAGCCCCCTCCCACACCACATACACAATATAGAACTGCAACAGCAATCCGATGATATAAAAGTCCGGCAATATGCCGATAATAATCCGGAGCAAGAAAAGAACAACCAGCGCATAGCCCGCAAACTGTTGCGTCAAGGGCATGTCACTGTCCATCATAAACATTTTAACGCGCATCCCATTTATGAGATACGCCGCCAGAAAATACCCTCCAAAGAGGGATACTGCCACCGCGCAACATTGCGTCATGGCATATTGAAAACTTTCGGGACCGCCCCAACCCTTCGCCAACAAAGAGCCGATAAAGACGGACAATCCGCATAAACCAATCATAGGATAGACAAAAGCAGTAAATACTTTTCGCCTATCCTCCTCCAAACGAATTTCCTCCCAGGCCTTGGCCGGAGAGGAAATCAGTAACATTGCTATATGGAATAATGCTTTATAATCCAATTATTAATCTTTATATGGGTATTCTACAGAATAAGGAGTCAACTCAGATTTAGCCTTATCTAAATCATCTGTTTTGAAATCAGTCGTCTCATTTGCATAGATAGTAACTTTTGTAGGAAGTTTTTTCGTTATACCTTTAAAAGCAGACAAAGCTTCTGTTATCCTATAAATTCTATTATATCCTGTTTGCTCTGCCACTTCTTCCTCTTGAGAATAATGACGTAAATAGAATTTCAACTCTGTATCTGTATCTTTGATTTCTTCGACATTACAGTATAAAGAACAAGAATGACTATCTTTTTCTTTCTTTGCCAAGAAATATATAGGAACAACCAAAGTGTTCTTATCATAATACATAAACTGAGCCTGAGATGCATTTTGAGAACCATATCCTATCTGAAGGATAGTAGCATTTTCCTCTTCTTCTCCTTTACTATTGCCTACTATTACATTTCCAGTCTTTATAACTTCGATATAAGGAATCGTCACATTAATATTCTTCGTATTTTGATCTACCTGTTGTTCATCTGAATTATATGAGTATTGGAATTGTACATAATCACCATAAGTTAAATTCTTATCTACTAAAGAATTTACTGCAGTAAATTTAATGCCATAAGGAGCAGTAATAACAGTACTTGGAAATATTTCTGTCACTTGTCCTAATGTTATATCCGTCACTGTCGGGTCACTATCCATGCAAGAAGTAAACGAAACACCCATTATTAAGGTCAGGGCAACCATCCAGATTTTAAACTTAGCCATTTTCATTGTTCTATAAATATTAGAGTTTGCAAATTTAGATAAAAGAATCGAGTAACACCGCACTCTCTCCATTTTTTCATTGTTTTTAAGAGTAAATGAAATATTAATCTAAATACTGCAAACCCTACTATTTATTTAACCTTTATTTAGTTTTCATCTTCAAGAACTCGAGTATCCAGTAATTTATTATCTTCATCTCGATAAATATTGTAATACAAGAAAGTCGTTACTATGCCCTCCCATTTTCCTTTAATTCTAAATTTCTCACCGGCCTCTGCACCATCTGCTTTTTCTAAGGTCGCAACATAAGTGAGAGTTGTATTATATGACATTTTTAAGACCTCAACTCTGCAGGTTGTATTCGCAGGAATAACCACCTTAAAAGCCTGGGATACAACCACATCATATCCACCTGTAGAAGTATAGTTAGTTGAATGAGATGAAGTTGTCGAAGTACTAAGATCACCACTAATACTTACTACAGGTAAAGGGGCTTGCCCAGATTGACTACTCCAATGAAATGCACTTTGATTCTGAGTAGAAACACCATTAGTTTCATTGAAAGTACTACTTTCTCTTACTGTTTCAGAAACCGTAAGAGTATGCTCCACATCAAAAGGTTCCCCTGGGAAAATAGCTCCCATTATAAATTGATCTCTTCGATTTATAAAATCACCATCAAATTCAGATTTCACATATTCCACATCAATAAGACGAAACTCCCCAACAGGAACCATTCTCCACAAAGCAAGATCTGTAGAATGAGGTGTTTTAAACTTCAATACAGTTCCATTTTGTGTATCTGATTGTAAATATAGCTCTGGAGAAGATAACGAAAATGTAGCATATTTTATATAATAATTATTCCCCGAAGGAATAAATGAGAAATTAGCAGGAATAAAACTACCAATCGCTCCAGCTAAAATAGGCTCCGTTTTGCTATCATTAGGTTTAACTGTAGGTGTAAAAGGAGGAGAAGAAATAGAGCTATTCCCTCCAACAAGAATTATATTTCCAGACCGTACATACCATCGCTGTCGCAAACTTCCATCATCTTCTGTATATAAACTCATTTCACTTCCAGATGGTGCACATGACAAATATCTACGACTAGTATTTCCTACATTCAAAATATTCACAGGAATACCATCCAATTCAGTTATCTGATTAAAATCTGCAGTAGATGACATTGTCGCCCTTGTCTGTACCTGCTCCGTATCACTTTTCACAATCCCTTCCAAATCTTCTTGTTCGCAAGAAAACATTGCCAACAATCCTACTAATAACAAACTAATTTTTTTCATAAGCATCACATTATTAGGTTAAACAAATTATATCATGTATCATAATTCAAATTGTCCACACGCATAAGCGCCATTTTTCCCTTCTATTTCTATAAGGAAATTACCAGAAGCACCAGAATTCAATTGAACAGTCTTTTGCATAGAAGCCTGTATATCTTCTGAAGAAGAATAAACCACAACACCATTCTGGGAAATGGTAATATCAGCCTCCCCTATAGCTTGTTCAAAACATACTTCCAAAGAATAATTACTACCATCTAACAACACATAAATTGGAATCAATGGCCGTACAGAACGGTGATCTCCCAAATTACCTTTTGTTAGAATGTCAAAAGGAACATCATTTCCAGTCATTTGAATAAGAACCTTCTCGAAACCTCCATCATTACCTTCCGGAGAACCAGCATTTACCTTTCCAAAGAGCAATACCCCTAATAAACATAGAATCAATTTTAATTTCATAGCCTATCTTTTTTAAATTCAGAAACAAAGTTAGTGCTATAAAACCTAATAACAGGAATGGATATGTGGACACACAATTAGCAACTAAGCTGCTATTAATCAATAAAGTAACAAATTACATAGTGGACAAAAACAAGATATTATTTTCAATAAAACGCTATCATTTGCTCCAAAGCATCGTCTTTTCTTAACAATAAATGCGATTTTAGTCTTTGCTTGTTCTTATAAACAGACTTCATCTCACAATCAAAAACAATCATCAACTGCTGATTTGAAAAGCCTAACTTTATCAATGCTGCCAATAATAATTCACCTTTAGTTAAATCAAAATCAGCTTTTATCCGAGAAATAAAGTTAGCATAAACCAAGTCCAAAAAGTCGAATATATTCTGGCGTTCGGTTGCTGACATATTTTCCGCAATCAACCTACCTTGTTTCAATTCTCCTAATATGAATAATGCTTCAACACATGAATTATCACGTATTTTTTTATTTTCAGATGTCAATTCCAGAATTTTTCTATTCAATTTTCCAATCGTTTCCTTCTTTGCCTTTTGCTCCCATTCCTCTTTCTGCTTAAATTCTGTTATCCTACAAGCATATTCTTCTATAATCTTCTCATTTATTCTTAAAGCTTCTATATTCCGTAAATTTTTCTTTTTATATCTTTTAATAAGACTAAAACTCACTCCACTTATCAGAAGCACTACAACCAAATAAAAATAGGCTTGCTTCTCTTTTTCCAGTTTTATCTGTTTATTTTCAAAAACAAGCTTATCAGCTTCATACTTCTTTTGTAAAGCCAAAAGTTGTTCCCTCAATTCATTATTACGCACAATCTCTAATAGTGAATCAGACTTTTCTTTGTACAAAAAAGCTTGTTTATAATTTCCTTCCTCCCTTTTCAGAAGACATAAATAATAAAATGCACCTGATAAAATAAATTCATCATCCACATTTTTACAATGATTGAAACACTTTTCAGCTAAACGAAACTTCCCCATATCCATATAAGTACGTCCCAAAGATAAATAATAACGTAATCCATCATTCCTATCTTTACTCGATCCGATAGCAGAAACAAAATAATTAATAGCTTCTGTATACTGTTTATTATCCTTAGCTATCAGTCCCAACAACTGAAGAAGGGAAGACTTTACATGATCGGTAGTGTCCACTAACAGAGATAATCCTTTATTTGCATACCAATGGGCACTATCATAATCCTGTTTTGCCAAATATCCCCGGGCAACATTTCTACAACCGTGCACCTCTCCTATATTATCATCTGCCAATTCATAATATCGAACAGACTCCCGGTAATTATCTATCGACTGTTCATACATACCTTGTCCCAAATTTAAGTACCCGATATGTTCAAATACCAATCCCTGCAATTTATACTCCTTTGTGTCTTTTAAGAATGTCAATGCTTTCAAATAAGCTTCCATAGTTTCGGATTCCTTACCTTTCACAAGCATTGTTTTGCCATAATAATAGTAAGCCTTTCCAGCTTTCACAGGATCATTCTTTCCCTTGTAATAATCTATAGCAACCCTAATCAAAGAATCTGATTGCAAGCTATCCAAATTGTTTTTATCCAGCACCTGTGTCCACAATAAAGCATAGTCAGCACTTTCTTTGTCATGAAGCCTTTCAGGATACTGTATCAGATTCAATAATTGCATAGCACTATCAGGATATACTTCTACATACCTTTCAGCCCGTTCCAGTAAATCGACATTTGTATGAGTCTGCATACATGAAACAAGTCCTCCCCCAAGAAATAAAAAAAGCAGAAACAGATATTTATTCATTTTTCTAAACTAAATGAATACAAAGAAACAGAAAATAGTATATTTTCACTAACGTTTTAACACCATTTCACAAACAAGAAACATACATGAAAACAACAACGAGGTTAAGGTAAAACACGACTATGCCTTAACCTTTTTATCACTATGCCTTATTCCAATCCTTATTTTCCAATTGCAGGCTATTCAGCCCGCAATTGGAAAACAAAGAGCCCGCAGATGGAAACCAACGGACTCGCAGTTGTGGGATGGAGTTTTAAATTAAGGGTACGTACATTTAGGAGTAAGGGAAAAGAAGTCTTTCCTTAGTCATTTACGAATAACCCCTTAGAAAGAAAAGGAGAGAATACGACTTTGGGAGAGGGAAAAGCCTCCATTCAACATTTATCGAATAATCAACTGCAATACAACAAAATATTTTTTTTCGTAGATATTCCGTACAAAATGAACTCTCTTATCAGACGATTTTAGCAAACAGTTCCAAATGCTCATCTACATAACCGGCTATCAAAGCTGTTATGCCTTCCTCTTTTTCCAAGAATTCTTCTTCCAGTTCATCGAAAGCTTCATATTGCTCGTACATAGCCATGAATTCATCATCTGTACGCTCCCGTTCCAAATCTTCACGATGGGCATCATAAATCTTTTTAGCTCTATATACCAGTTTACCGAAATCTTCTGCTCCCCACAGACGCATCACTTTAGCAAACGGATTGGCAAAAATATACCCCCCATACCCATTCTGTATCAACTGGCAGAAACCGCCATCCATTACTTCATCACGGAATATCTGGTAAGCAAGCAAAGTGTGCTGCTCACCTGTCAGCAACGGCATGGACTCAGCGGTCAGCTCACCACCTATCACTTCTTTATATCTGTCGGTAAATACCTGAATAAAAGTATCCATTCCCTCGCCTGCTGCTTTGCGCAAGGCGGCATCAGTAATTTCTATCATAGTCTTCTTATTATGTCTTTTTCTAATTATTACGACAAAGATATGGAATTAAAAGATAAAGGTATAACAAGAAGACTAAAAACAATGAAAAGTGTTCCTACAATTTCCGCAGAATGCCTTTATCACCCACAACGAAGTAAGTATTCTTATCAATCAGCAATGCACGGCCCCGTTTCTTCTTCTGATTTTCTTTATTGTCTACATTAACGCCGATAACCTTGCCATCATAGAAAGTAGAAATATCCTTGAAGATGGTATGCCCTACGATAATGTGTTTGACTTTATAGCGTTCCATCACCATTTGCAGGCTGTCCTGCGCCATTGGATGATACTTGGCATCTGTACGCACAAGCCCACGATACCAGATGGGACCGTCGTTACCATACAGAAATGCGGTCAATGGAGAAAGAGCCCTGCGTTCTTTCTTATTCATGAAAAGGGCTTTACTCATTTCTTCGTTCACGGTAGGGATACTTAGATTACGATCATAAAAATTCTTGCCTAACCCGGCATGAACATAAAGATCACGACCTATAATCTGCATCGTATTACGGGTACCTAACCATTTACCCAATTCAGTATCGGGTCCAAAAAGTTCAGGGTAATTCATATTCAATTTCTGTGCCAGCACTTTATATTTATCTTTCGTATAGCGTAAGTCATTAGCCAGCACCAGCGGCTCATGGTTCCCTAACAGGAAAGAAACAGTTCCACCTGCTTTTGCAGCCTCATCTTCTAACTTATAAAACAGCCAGAATATTTGCGGTACATCTTTTCCACGATCGAAAATATCACCGATAACCATCAGATGATTATTACCAAAGCTCCAATTGTAGTTTTTATCAATAATCCCATTACCCTGCAACAAACTAATAACACAATCCAACTTACCATGCGGGTCGGACATAACAAACACTTTTTCCGGTTGCCGATATTTCCAATCGGGACGTTTCACCGGATGCAATCTCACATCAAACGGAAACCGCCCCTTATGATCTACCACATGCAAGATAAAATCTTCAGGTAGTGCAACATAAGTCGTATCGGTAATTTTCCCTTTCTTATCGACACTGATGACACACGTTTTACCATCAGGCTGATAAAGCACATACGGTCCGTCAGCCGATAACTCTTCTTTTTTCTCTTTATCTTTCTTATTACCGTCTGAACCAAAAGTTCCGGCACTAAGGCCGGAACTGATGAACATTAGAGTAAATGCGATAAGAAAGTACTTCGTGAAACTTGTTTTACTCATCATATATCATTTATTAAAATTATCTTCCACCATATCCAGGATTCTGTTCCATATTAGGATTGGCATCCATTTCCTTCTTGGGAACAGGAAGTACAATCATATAGAAATTCCAGTCATAGGTCATATACTTCGTATCATGTTTGGTTTTACTCAGATTGCTGTCTTTTACATCCTTACGCTCTACTGTCAATCCATTTCTGATAGCGTCATACATGCGGTGTCCTTCGGCAACCAGTTCTTTACGGCGTTCATCCAGCACTCTTTCCAGAGTAATGGTCTGTCCCACTACTGTGTTTTCCGGATTAGCGCGCTTCACAATCGGATCGAGATACTCAATCGCTGTGGCATTATCGCCCAACTTGACAGCTGCCTCAGCCGCAATCAGATAAACTTCTGACAGACGAACAAGCGGAATATTGGCATCCGTGATACTTTCATTCTGCTGCGGTTGATACTTAAAGACATAAGCATAATATTTCTTATCGAAACTCAACAATTTAAGACGTATATCTTTAGGATCTTTCTTCAGGAACTGATAGAAGGAACAAGTGATGCACATGTCATCATAACCATCCTTAGAATTCAGATAGCCCATACTCTCCTTACCCGGGCTATCAGTAGTAAGGTTCACGATTTCGAACAAGACTTCACCCGGATTGGAGGCAGACGCATCATTACTCCATGCTGTGGGATATTCTTCATTGGTCCACAAGGCATAGCCTTCTTTTTCCGCTCCCTTAATGGCATCTTTCGCCATTTTCAGTGCATTAGTGTTATCATTCTTGTAGAGATATACGCGGCTGAGTAATGCCATTGCTCCCCATTTATTAATTTTACCCTTATTAAAATCACCGCTCAGCAAACCAATGCTTTCGGTAAGATCGGAAATCACCTTCGTATAGCACTGAGCTACGGTGTTTCGGGAGGGTTTACTTTCAATAGTGGACAATCCTTCCACAATGGGCACCCCCAATGATGCTCCGTTATCTTTGGTATAGGGATAGCCGAAGATACGGGTCAAGTCGAATAAGGCCAGCCCACGGATTGCCAAAGCTTCGCCTTTCAGGTCATCTCTGTATTCGGTATCTTCTTCATCAATGACAAGTTTGTCAATGTTCATCAGAATCAGATTACAATTCTGAATGATAGAATAAAGATAAGACCAGTGAGAAGTGGGGCCATTATCTTTTGTAAAATTGAAACGATAATAGTCGGCCACACGTTTGGTAGAACTAACCGCCTGCATATCATCTCCCGTCACGTCTCCATAATATACCAGCCGACCGGAGTAGGCATCCGAGCTTTGCATCGTGCTATAAATACCATTCAAGGTAAACTCAACATCCGACAATATCTTAATACTGGTTTCAGTATCTATCGAAGTGGAAGGATCCAGATCCAACCAATCGTTTCCGCAAGAACTTACGAAGAACAATACAGAACTGATAAATAAATATTTTAATAGCTTCATAATATCAAGTTTTTTAACGGTTAGAAATTAATGTTTACGCCGAAAGTCACAGTCTTTAAAGGAGGGGTTCCCCAGATAGCAGTACCACCGCTGACGGCTTCCGGATCGTAATAATCGTATGCTGCCCAAGTCCAAAGATTATTGGCTGATGCATACAAGCGTACATTCTCAATACCGATTGTACGGGTCCACTCTTTCGGGATGGTCACGCCGAATGTCAAAGTCTTCAGACGGATAAAATCAGTACTGTGCAGTCTGCGCGTCGTTGTCACCTTATTCATAGCTACATTCGGCTTTTCGTAAAATAATTCATACTTGGTAACATCTCCCGGCTTCCTCCAACTGTTCTTATAGTAAGTCGGAATATTAGCCTCCAGATCGTTGCCTCCGTGTTCGGTCTTTTGTGCCCAAGTATCATAAGAGTAACCACCAAACTGGTAAGAGAACATAAAGTTGAAATCAAACCATTTATAGCGTAAAGTATTTGACAAGCCGCCTATCACATTAGGCTCCGCATGCTTGTCCAACACAATGGCATGTGCCTCATCTATAACTTCAGTAATCTCTTTTTTATAGTTACCATTCTCGTCCACGTCATTCGTATAGAACTGCGGAGCACCGGTTTCCGGATTGATACCGGCAAATTCTTTCATATAGAACGTACGGAATGATTTGCCGACTTTGCGAATCTGAGTTCCTTTAATAATTTCTGTTTGCATGCCATCGAGTGTCACAATCTCATTCTTATTGTGTGAAATGTTGAATGTGGTGTTCCATGAGAAATCTTTTGTCCGGATATTAGTAGAATTAATTTCCAGTTCCACTCCTTTATTCGAAACTTTACCGATATTCATCAGATAACTGCCGAAACCAGTTGTCATAGAGATAGGACGGTCCATCAACAGATTTTTAGTGGTACGGGTATAATATTCCAACGTAACATTCAGACGGTTCCACAGACTGAAATCCAACCCCAGATTCAGGTTATAGTTGGTTTCCCATTGCAAATCATCGTTCTTAAGTTGCGACTGAATAATGCCCGGCTGTTCCAAATATCCATTGGTCAGACTGCTCAGTCCTCTGTATCCGAAATAGTCAGTAGGAAGAGTACCATTCACACCATAAGAAGCACGTATCTTCAGGTCAGTCAACCAATCCTTGACAGAGTCCATAAAGCTTTCCTCAATCACACGCCATGCGGCAGATATCGACCAGAAGCTACCCCAACGATTATCTTTGAGAAAACGGGAACTGCCATCCATACGGAAACTGCCACCCAGATAATATTTGTTTTTATAGTCGTAATTCAGGCGGAACAGATAAGATACCATACGGGTACGCGTATCGCTGCCACCCACCGATTCGGTCTTCATACCATTACTGATCTGGTTTTTGTCGTAAGTGGCAAAATTAGTGGCATAACCGGATAAGTAGTCGCGATACTGGTCATCAATCTCATATCCTGCCAATGCATCAAGATGATGATCCGCGGCTATAGACATTTTATAACTCAACTGGTTGGCCCATACCATTTTCTTGTACTCATAGAACTTCTTGCTCATGCCACCATTGATGTCATCGCCGTTAGAGGTACGCGGGTCCTTCCAGTCATTGCCTTTCGTGTTAACATAATCATAGCTCAAGGTAGACTTGAACTTCAGATCCTTGATGAACTCATATTCACCGTAGATGGTATTGAACGTGCGGGTCACATATTCGCGCTGATAATCATAAGTTGCCGCCAATGCCGGATTACGGTCACTGTTGCGGATAAAATCACGGTTCCAACTACCATCTTCATTGTAAACAGGATCGGAAGGGACAACGGCGTTACGCGAAGTATAGAAAGGAGAAGAATAAGAAGTACCTTCGCTATACACATCCTGATTGACAGTGGCAAACAGAACATTGGCACCTAACTTAAGCTTGTCAGTAGCTCGAAAATCAACATTCAGCCTTCCACTGATACGTTCCAGACCGGAATTGATAGCAATACCGTCCTGTTTCAAATAAGAAAGCGAAGAGTAGTACTTAAATCTGTCCGTACCTCCTGAAAGAGAGGCTTCATAGGACTGATGATTTCCTTTCTGAAACATAATATCATCCCAGTCCACATATCCACACCAAGGAACCGGAGCATAGTTATCAATCTTTCCGTCGGCATAAGCCATTGCATCAGCTTCGCTCTTACCTTTCTTTATCTGACCTGCCACCAAACCGTCATAAATATATTGGCGACGTTCCTCTCCACCCATGACAGGACGATAATCCATAGCAAAATCAGAACTACCCCAATCAGCTTTCAATGAGATGGAGGCTTTGCCCGCCTTACCTTTCTTTGTCGTAATCAATACAACGCCGTTGGCAGCACGCGAACCGTAAAGAGAAGCGGCAGCGGCATCTTTAATGACTGTAACACTCTCGATGTCGGAGCTATTGATAGTCGACATGATATCAAGCCCCGCATCCGAACTCATCGTATTAATAGTACCTGAGCGCATCGGTACTCCGTCTATCACATAAAGAGGAGAATTACTGGCGTTAAAAGACCCCATACCACGAATCCTCAATGAAGAAGAGGCACCTGGCTGGCCGGAAGATGATGTGAACTGCACACCCGGCGCATTGCCTTGCAACAGGTCCTTGAAAGAAATAGCAGGAACATCTTTCAGTGTCTCTCCTTTTACACTGGAAGCAGAACCGGCATAAGCAGATTTCTTGAAGGTACCATAACCAGTAACGACCACTTCATCCATCAAATTGTTATCCGGTACCATTTCCACTTTAACCATCTTTGCAGAAATAACTTTAACTTCCTGACGGATATAGCCTACATAAGAAACAATCAAAGTAACAGGCAGATGATCCACATCAAGAGAGAAATGCCCGTCCAGATCGGTGGTACAACCGTTGGTAGTACCTTTTACCAGTACATTGGCTCCGATAACAGATTCACCCGTCTCATCTACAACGCTTCCGTTCACTTTAACCTCTTGCTGGGGAGCAGCTACAGCTTCAACCTTAGAAGCAGGCTTAATAGCGATGACACCTTCATGAACCGTATAAGTCAGCCCACTACCTTTCAGGCATTTATCCAGCACATCAGCAATCTTTTCATGATTCACAATCAACTTTTCTACTTTTACATTTTTCACCTCTTCAGTGCTATACACAAAGGTGAAATCAGTTTGTCTCTGAACTTCCCACAGCACTTCGTTAAGAGTGGCATTCTTAAAAGTTGCTGTGACAGTGGTTTGTGCAAACACTGCATTGGCAGCCTGCATAAAACCGGTAACTGTGAAACAAAAAAATAGTAACGTTATCCATAAACGTCTACTACTTCTTTCAGCTTGATTCTTGTGTTCTTTCTTGTTCATAGTAATCTTTTTTGGGTTAATTATGGAATGTTATTGTATTACCTTCGATTTTCACGTGTACTTCTTCTGTCTTTTCCAGTAACTTGACGAAAGGAGTTATTTCTTCATAACGATTCAGATTACAACCGAAACGTATATTCTTGAGTTTTTCATTTTCGTAAACTACGTTCATGTCATACCAACGTGAAAGTGTCTTCATGATATCTTCCAAGCGTTGATCTTTGAAGTTGATCTTCCCCTTCACCCATGAAGTATAGAATGAAGTATCTACCGTTCGCACCTGTATGGAATTACTTCCCAAAGCGATGGTAGCTTGTTGCGACGGTTTCAGTATAAGGCTTTCACCCTTTTCGGCACTGACCTTTACAGATCCGTTTACTAAGGTGGTCTGGTACTCCTCATCGGGATAAGCGGAGATATTGAAAGTCGTACCTAATACTTCAACCTGTATGCCATTGGCATTTACAATAAAAGGCTGCCCAGTTTTACTCACTTCAAAATAGGCTTCACCTTGTAGCTCGACTTCTCTCTTACCCGTAGTAAATGCTACCGGAAAACGGAGGCTACTCATTGAATTTAAATGCACCTTTGTTCCATCACTCAACACTAATGCATACTCACCGCCACGGGGAATCTCTACTTTATTATATACAGGTTTTGGAGAGACAGATGTACTCTGTGCCAACTGATAATTCAGGGTGGTTGAATCTATCTGAATATTTGTTCCCTCTATTGTTTGTAAAGCATCTGCCGTTTCTTTATTCAGATTGATAGTCTCTCCATTATCCAAAGTCAATATTGCTTTGGCCGCTCCCGGCAATATAGGTTGGGCTATCAGCACGGACTTGTTAGAAAAATAGTCGTGAGTAGTGTATTTTAGTGAGATGCCAACAAAAAAGACCGGTACTAAAACAGCAGCGGCATAACTGAGGATTTTTATCATCCGTTCCCAGTTATTACTCTTTCTGATGCGCTTTTGCACCTCCATCCAACCGGTTGCAGTGTTGAAAGACGTACCACTTTCCACATGCTTTTTCAAATTCTCTTTACTGCAAATTTTCTGAAAGAGTGCTTCGTGAGCGGAATCTGCTTTTCGCCATTTCTCCAGTTGAGCGTTTTCTTCAGGAGTGATTTCACCCGATAAGTGTCTGGCAATAATATTAGATATATGAAAATCCTGTTTTATCATAAATTGAACTTTTTTCGTTGTCTTTTATAATAAAACAGGCGTAATTAAAATCATGGTGAATCGAAAAGCATTTTTTTCCTAAGAAAATTCAAAATGCCGATCTTATTATACAATTTTTAGGTTTATATCAGTAGTTTATTCCTTCTTTATCAAGAATTAAACTACTTTTGCCACTCAATTTTAATACATCTATTTTATGCCGATATTCTTCATTATGCTCATCACCATATATCTTGGCGGAAACACCTATGTATTCTATAGAGGTGCACAAGCGTTATCCGGACTTCCTGTTGGAATCAAAATCCCGTTGGCTATTTTGTTTTGGCTCGCAGCTCTATCCATCGTGGGGACGATGCTGACCCGTAACATAAAAATGCCGGTTTTCTTATCTCATACAATGTATGAAATAGGCACTGGCTGGCTGATATTCACCTTATATATGGTCTTATTCCTACTCGCATTCGATCTGTTGAAACTATGCCGTATCCCTTTCAACTACAGCTTCGTCGTCTCTTTGCTATTTACAGTCATCTTATTAGGATATGGGTACTATAATTATCGCCACCCTAAAACGAACATAGTCAATATCGCCCTCAACAAACCTTTGACCGGCGACCGGCAACCTATTAAAATAGTCGCCGTGAGTGACCTACATCTCGGATATGGAACCGGGAAAACGGCTTTAAAGCGATACGTGAAGATGATTAACGAGCAAAATCCGGATTTAATTCTGATCGGAGGTGACTTGATTGACAACAGTGTAGTGCCTCTTTATGCTGAAAACATGATGGAGGAACTGTCCGAATTAAAAGCACCGTTAGGTATTTACATGGTTCCCGGTAATCACGAATATATCAGTGGCATGAATGCAAGTGCACGATTTATACAAGGCACTCCCATACAGTTGTTGCGCGATTCAATAGTCACACTCCCCAGTGGTATACAATTGATAGGACGCGATGACCGATCGAACACTGCCCGCCGTTCATTGCAAGAACTGATGGCAAATGTAGATAAAAACAAGCCTATTATCTTGTTAGACCATCAGCCCTATAAACTGACTGAAAGTGAAACAGCCGGTGTCGACCTGCAATTTAGTGGACATACCCATCGAGGACAAGTATGGCCTATGAGCTTGGTAACAGACTACATCTACGAACAAAGTCATGGCTATCGCCAGTGGGGAAACAGCCATATATATGTTTCCAGTGGATTATCTCTTTGGGGACCTCCTTTTAGGATAGGAACGGAAAGTGAAATGGTTGTGTTACAATTATCCACAAAAGAATAAGAGGCATAGTACTCTCGCGGAAAAAAGATAATTTGTTCTATTTTTCCTGTTCCTTATGATTAAAACCGTATCAAGTCCGTGTTTGCTCCGTACCTATACAGAAGGAGTTGGTATGGGCTTGGTATGGAGCAGACAGGGAGAGGGTATGAAGGTGATAAGAAATTAGTCTAAAATTCTGTTTTCCTCTAATGCTATAGAGAGAAATCAAAGTGACAGGTTGCACGTTTATAAATAAAAAAGTATAAGGAAATAGTAATACTCTTTCAGATATATACGAAGCTTTTTGTATGCAATCTTTTTAAGAGTATGTACAGTTTCAACAGATACATTTAATTGCTCAGCTATTTCAGCATTCTTTTTTCCTTCCATAGCCAATCGCATAATAGCCCGCATCTGATCAGGAAGTTTGTCAATAGCTTCTGCCAGAATCCGGTAAGTTTCTTCTTCCACTACTGCATCATGGAAGAAAGAATCCTTTTTCTTTTCAATAACTTTTTGAGCATATTCAAATACTACCTTAGAATGCTCCAATTCATTCAACGCCTTATTGCGCACGGCTGTATAAAGGAAAGCTTTGACTTGATGCAAATAGAAAAAATCATCTCTAATTTGCCATAATTTTGCAAAGGAATCCTGTACAATATCAGCAGAGGTTTCTTCATCTTCAGTATATTGGTTTGCAAACAAACAAAGTGCCACATAATATTTATCAAAAACATTATGGAACTCCCGTTCATTAAGCCTAATACTAATGAGTGTATGAGAAGTTTCTGTAACCACCAGCGTTCTTTTTTCTCTATTCTACTGCGAAAATAGAAAAAAATATTAAAAAAAGACACAGTAAGACCTAAACTTCCACATAGAAAAAGAATTTGTCGACATCCGCCACTCAGGAAACCCATACTTTTGTCCCATCAGAATATTAATCTTAAGACCATGAAGAAAAACTACACGATTCTATTTATCATGCTTTTATGTGCCGTTTTTGCACAAGCTCAAACCACTCCGGCCTTCCCCGGTGCCGAAGGTTTTGCACGCTACACCGTAACCGGCGGACGTGGAGGTATCGTATATCACGTCACTAACCTTAATGACAGCGGCGAAGGATCACTGCGTGCAGGAATTGAGATGAAAGTTCCCCGCACCATTGTTTTTGATGTGTCGGGCATTATTGAACTGGAAAGCAGGCTGGTCATAAAAAACGGGAATCTTACTATCGCCGGACAAACAGCTCCGGGAGATGGGATTTGTATCAAGAACTACACCCTGCACATTGCCGGATACAAGGAAGAAGATAAAAAGGACCAATGCGCCACTAATATTATTATCCGCTTCATTCGCTGCCGGATGGGAGATGAAAAGAAAGCGGAAGACGATGCCATGTGGGGACGTTATACCTCGGATATCATCATAGATCATTGTAGTATGAGCTGGAGTACGGACGAATGCGCTTCTTTTTATAGTAATAAGAACTTTACTATGCAGTGGTGTATCTTGAGTGAAAGCCTAACCAAATCGGTACACGTCAAAGGAAACCACGGATATGGAGCCATTTGGGGAGGTGAGGGAGCAAGTTTTCACCATAATCTGCTGGCTCATCACAGTAGCCGCACTCCTCGTCTGGATGGCAGCCGATCCATAGGAAGATGGGAAGAGGAGCTCACCGATCTGCGCAACAATGTATTCTATAACTGGGGCCCTACCAACGGAGGATATGCCGGAGAAGGCGGACGGTATAACTTTGTGAACAATTATTATAAACCAGGCCCCTCTACTGCCACAAAGAAGAGTATCGTCAACCGTATCTTTCAGCCCAATGCCGATGATGGTACACAAAGTAATCCTGCAGGTATATGGGGAAGCTTTTATGTGGATGGTAACTACTTTGACGATACTTGCTCCAAATTGAGTAATGACATGAAAAAACTGGTGAGTGAAACCAATGCAGATAACTGGGAAGGCATTCATCCGCATCTGGGTAACGGTGAACTGCCGGGAGGAAGTAAAGACGGCATAAAAAGTAAGACAGAATTTGAAGTCGCATCCGTTAGTACGCATGCTGCAGCACAGGCTTATGAAAAAGTACTGGCACAAGTAGGCGCCAGCCTGAAGCGTGACGCCGTCGATGAACGGATCATCTCTGAAGTTAAGAATGGGAATTACACTTATGAAGGTAGCAACGGCAGTAGTAACGGACTGATTGATTCACAAGCCGATGTGGAAGGGTGGCCTCTGTACAATAATGAAGAAAAGCCTGCAGATTCCAATGGGGACGGTATTCCTGACACTTGGGCTACCCAGTATCTTCCCGTCGGCAAAACCTATAAGGACATAGAACCATCTACCGGTTACTCATACCTGGAACTTTACATCAATAGCCTCGTTGACGACTTGATGAAAGCCTGCTACGAAAACAGCAGTAATTCCCCAAGCATCCACGATTTCGGTTTATATGGCACTACCACAGGGATTTCTTCTCCTTCTGCCCAAGAAACAGATGCGGTAAAATGTTTCCGGCAGGATAAGCAAATTGTCCTTAAGGGACTTTGCGCAGGGGCACGCATCGAAATTTATGACTTGTCGGGAAGAATCATGGCTTCCTATCAAAGCTCTGACGAACAGGCTGTATACCCCCTCACCCAACCTGCCATTATTAACATCCTATCGGGAGGGAAAAAGTACAGTTTCAAAAGTCCTCGTTAATTTTATTGTAATGTGGAGATTGCAATACACAGAACCACTGTCTCTTATTATTTATTTTTATAAAAAAAGTCAGATAACTCGATTTGCATAAATAAAGAAAAGGAGTAACTTTGCGAGCGATTTTAGAAAGTAGATTACGTTTTTTAATTTATATAACTTAAAAAAAGAGCTAATTATGACTTATTCACACGAAGTGGAACACATGTGTGTTGTAAAGAAAGGTCCTAACCACGGACCGGCTCCCATACCCGAAGAAGGCAAATGGGTAAAATCAAAAGAAATAGTTGATATTTCAGGTTTAACACATGGTGTAGGTTGGTGTGCTCCTCAACAAGGTGCTTGTAAACTGACTTTGAACGTAAAAGAAGGTATCATTCAGGAAGCATTGGTTGAAACAATCGGCTGCTCCGGTATGACTCACTCAGCTGCTATGGCTGCCGAAATCCTTCCGGGCAAGACAGTACTCGAAGCATTGAACACTGACCTTGTTTGTGACGCTATCAATACAGCAATGCGCGAACTTTTCCTGCAAATCGTTTACGGACGTACTCAGTCTGCTTTCTCTGAAGGTGGTTTGATTATCGGTGCAGGTTTGGAAGACTTGGGTAAAGGTCTGCGTAGCCAGGTAGGTACACTGTACGGTACTCTGGCCAAAGGTCCTCGTTACCTGGAAATGGCCGAAGGTTACATCAAGAATATCTTCTTGGATAAGAATGACGAGATCTGCGGATACGAATTCGTTCACATGGGTAAATTCATGGATGAAATCAAGAAGGGTACAGATGCTAACGAAGCATTGAAGAAGGTTACCGGTACTTACGGTCGCGTAACACCTGAGCAGGGAGCAGTTAAACATATTGATCCACGTCACGAATAATATAAGGAGGAAAGAAATTATGATTAGAGAAGTAAAATTTGAAAGTCAAGACCGTCGTATCAAAGGTATCATTGCTGCCTTGAACGCTAACGGCATCAAAGAC
>NZ_MSHA01000103.1:458851-459608 GCF_001940965.1 Bacteroides sp. Phil13
TAAAACGTGTGAAGAAACTCAGCCGATCTGTTTTGAAAATGCAAAATGGGCTTACGTAGTAGGTGCAGCTATTGCATTGAAGAAAGGTTGCAAGAATGCTGCTGACGCTGCCGAAGCTATCGGTATCGGTCTGCAAGCTTTCTGTATCCCGGGTTCTGTAGCCGACGACCGCAAGGTTGGTATCGGTCATGGTAACCTGGCAGCTATGTTGCTGCGCGAAGAGACTAAGTGTTTTGCTTTCCTGGCAGGTCACGAGTCATTTGCTGCTGCAGAAGGTGCTATCAAAATTGCTGCTAAAGCTGACAAAGTACGTAAAGAACCTCTGCGTTGTATCCTGAACGGTTTGGGTAAGGATGCTGCACAGATCATCTCTCGTATCAATGGCTTTACTTATGTACAGACTGAATTCGACTACTATACTTCTGAACTGAAAGTTGTTCGCGAAATCGCTTACTCTGACGGTGAGCGTGCCAAAGTAAAATGCTATGGTTGCGACGACGTTCGTGAAGGTGTAGCTGTTATGTGGAAAGAAGGTGTAGACGTTTCTATCACTGGTAACTCTACTAACCCGACTCGTTTCCAACACCCGGTTGCAGGTACTTACAAGAAAGAGCGTATGCTTGCTGGTAAGCCTTATTTCTCAGTAGCTTCCGGTGGTGGTACAGGTCGTACCCTCCACCCGGATAACATGGCAGCCGGTCCGGCTTCTTATGGTATGACCGACACCATGGGCCGTATGCACTCAGACGCTCAGTTC
>NZ_MSHA01000103.1:459640-485154 GCF_001940965.1 Bacteroides sp. Phil13
TAACAACCCGATGGTAGGATGTACTGTAGCTTGCGCGGTAGACGTAGCTCAGGCTTTGAGCAAGTAAGTAATTACTTAATCAAAATAATAAATCCCTGTAACTGATAAGGTTATGGGGATTTTTATTTCATCTACACAGATACAAGATATTTATAAACTGCCCCACTCCATAATTCAAAACATAAGAAGAATAAAATGATAATATCCCTAAGAACTTATAACAAGCGAATAAAATTCTTGTATTTTTTAATTAGAGTTTTTCTAAATGTACACAATAAAATTGCAGAATTTGACTACAAATAAGAGTTTTTGAACAAAAAATCAAATATTCAGTTGTATATTCGATAATAACACAATATCTTTGTAGTTGTTTATTATGATCATTTTCTACAAATGTCAACCGAGCACAGACTTATCTTGCATTTGTAAGGATCACACATAGACCTGAAAAAGGAACGCGAGACTATCAATAAACACTAAATAATATGTGGAAAAAATTATTAAGAACTACTTTATGCGCTGCACTCGTATTAAGCAGCTGTACGGACAATGACGTCTATAAGGGGCCTAAGGAGGATGAAAAAGAATTCAACAATTTCTCCTTTTCTACTGTACAAAAGGACGTAAACTTAAGTGTGAATTACGTAAATGGTACTGTAAAATCAAATGTGTATTTTGAAGTATATGATGAAATGCCTGTTACTGAAAGTGAATACGGTACTTACATCAAGCGTCAGGATGTAAATTACCTGTTTGCTGCCTATACCCAAGAAGACGGTACCTATAGAGGAAAGATAGAATTACCTTCATACTTAACAAAGGTATATATCTATTCTCCTGTTTTCTTTGCGCAAACTCTGATGGAAGCAAATATTGTAAATGGCAATATTGAAGTTACGGATAAGGCGGCACCTATACCTACTCGTGCAATTTACTCAACTTCCTCCCCGTATGATAGCTATCTGGTAAGCAATCAGTATGGAAATGAAGTGTGGAAAACCTGGTTAGGTGACTACGATAAGCATAAAAACGGAGATATCAACTACAAGTATACAGGTATATTGGCAGCAACAGAAAAAGATGGTTTATATGCTGCACATACCCGTATTATAAACACCCATAGTACTTGCCCGCAAGAATACCGTGGCTACTCGGATATGTATGTTAACGAAGATGCTGAAGTAGTAGTTACATTCTTGGGGCAAAACACCTGTTGGACATGCTCTTTGGGATATTACTATTATAAAGCAGGAGAACAACCCAAAGACTTAAATGATGCTCATGTAATTATGTTGTTCCCGAATACTCAGGATGGTACTTGGAGAAATTGGACAGCATATAAAAGTGCCGGTATTAATCCGTTGACCGCTGTACAACTAATGTATTATCCCAATATTGCATCCAAAAGTAAAGAAGGGGCAACCACGGTATTTCCTGCCGGTTACAGAATCGGTTTTGTTCTGGCCACCAATGGTTGGAATCATCATGTTAACGGTTTTTCCGGATACAAAAAATACCGTGCTGCCACTTCAAGTGGCTTAAGTTTAAACGACAAAGGCATGAAATTTAATGAACCACGCACTGCAGTTTACAGATATAGCGACTGGATATTGACTTCTTTTGAAGATTATATGACTGACGAAAACTTCAGCGATGTAGTCATTGCTTTAAAATCGAATCCGGTAGACGCTATTACTGACATACCCGTGACAAATCCTGATGATGATAAAACAAGTATTGATTTCCTTAAAGGTATATACGCATTCGAGGATCTATGGCCCAATCAGGGAGATTACGACATGAATGATGTAATTGTGCGATATAACTATGGAAACACCTTCAATGAAAAGAATCAAATATATTCCGAATCGTTCACATTCAAAACATTCCAGAATATTGCTACCAATAATAATGGTTTAGGATTCAGACTCATTACGGAAGAAAATATTAAATCTGCCACCTGCTCCATTCGTAAAGAAGGTGAGAAAGACTTCACCGAAACCACATTTGCATACGAGCCCCAGGAAAACATATACCTCCTGACTGAAAATGTGAAAGATAATATGGGAGCAGAATACAAAGTGACTGTTAATTATAGTAAGCCCATTTCAGCGCAATCAGAAGCTCAGGCATTCATATTCAAGAACGAAGAAGATGGTTTACGATGGGAAGTACATATTCCTCAGGAAACACCGACATCCAAAATAAATAAAACCCATTTTGGTCAGGGAGATGATGCATCTAAACCGGATCGAGGCATCTACTATGTGCGTAAAGGTAACTATCCTTTTGCATTCTTTCTGAGTCGGGCTACAGAAAGTGATTTAAGCAAATTACTGGATGGAAACAACGAAAGAAAAGCTATAAATCTGTTATATAGTGGTTATGATGAATGGGTAACCAGTAATGGTGAAAAGAATAAAGATTGGTATAAAAATTAAGGACTCTCCAAAAGCTCAAAGATAAAGGATAAGACTGAAAAAGTTATATAAAAGAGAGTATCCAGTTATGACTTAGATACTCTCTTTTATATATAGATATTTATTCATTAAACCAATCAATCTTCTTAGAGAAATACATCACCATTGCCAGTATCACAAACAATCCGAGACTACCGGCCAGCAAAGCAAAAGTTTCTAACTGGATAAGGATGAAAACATAAATGTAAAGAACACTAAGCAAACCTGCCATAATGAAAGCCGTTTTTTTTCTTTTGATAATCCCCATCATATATCCACCCACCAAAGCAATAGTAAGTACCGATGCCACCAAGTAAGCCATATTAAAGCCAATATGCTCGGACATGGATAATAACAGACTATAAAATAGACAAAGAGCTAATCCCACCAATAAATATTGCAAAGCATGAATACGGGTTTTCTCCATTATTTCTGTGAAGAATATTACTGTAAAAGTCAGTAAAATAATCAGAATAGCATATTTAGTGGAACGCATGGACTGCTGATACTGTTCTACCGGCATTTTCAGATTGACTCCGAAATTAGAGTTTTGAATATCTTTAATGCTGGCATTCTGATAATTGACAAGTACCTGGGGATAATTCCGATTTAGATTCAACACTTGCCACTGCGCAGAGAAATCTTTCTCTGTAATCTCCCGTTTCTCAGGCAAATAATTGCCATCAAAACTTGGAGTATTCCAATTTGCCTTCAGATTCACTTTGGTGGTTTTGCCCAATGGAGTAAAGTAGATAGACTGGGAACCTTTCAATTTAATTTTCATTTCATAAGGCAATTTCCTGTCTTCTTTCAGAGAGGAAAGGTCGACAATGGCATGAACACCCATACTTTCAATACCTCGTCCATCCATTCCCGGCTCAAACGTATAGACAGAATCATTCAGTGTAATGCTGACCTGTTCACTGAGACCACGCATATCTGTCAGGTTCAAGCAAACTGCCGCTCTGTTATACTGAAGCACACCCATGTCGACATTACTCTTACGGAGCTCTTCCGAACTAAAAAATCCCTTGATCAGCAATTCGGACTGATAGACATTTACCTTATAAATTCCCCGCTGAAGAATCTCTGTACTCAACTGTCCATCTATTGACAATTCATCAGGAAGTAATGTTATACTCCCCATAGTAATCTTCTTTACTCCATTATCTTCCTGAGCAATGGGATATTGCAAGTTAATATAAGGGCCTGTAATAGTCTGTGCCAAACTCCACTTTTGGCCGACTTCCTCAATAGCATCCGTCTGTATCTGCCCACGTTCCCTAATCATATCTTCGATCATAAACATCGGGATCAACAGCAATAAAATTAGAAAAGCGATAACTACCACTTTAATTGATTTAGAGAAACGGCGTAGACAGCCGCTTGCCTGTTTCTTTGTTTCATTCAGATTCTCTGTGAAATCTACATTGAAATCTTCGTTCAAATTGTCATTCAAATTGTCCATAATAGAATAGTATTAAGTAAGATATTTAGTATTGTCCGGTTTTGTGTGAAGCCAAACATCTACGTTGATTTCAGAAAATTCTCCAATGCTTCAATGTGAGTTTTGAAAGCCTTTTTCCCTTCCGCAGTGGCTTGGAAAGATGTTTTCGGCTTCCTACCCACAAAGCTCTTCTGGCAAACGATATACCCCAACTCTTCCAAAGCCTTTGTATGGCTTGCCAGGTTACCGTCCGTCAGTGAAAGTAATTCCTTCAAAGTATTGAAATCGACATCTTCATTTACCATGAGAACTGCCATAATACCCAGACGAACTTTACTTTCAAATGCCTTATTTATATTTTGAAATGCTTCTATCATCTATTATTTTTTCCTTTCGTACTGTAAATAAAACAACATGCCATACAAAATATGGAATCCACCAAAACCAATTGTCCAAAACATTAAGCCATGTCCTTCAAAGAAACAGTCTGCAATACCCAGACAAAGAAAAGCATATCCTAACCATGCTACATTGGAGTAAGTGAACTTAGACACATTGACCAAAGAAAGTCCATAGAAAAGCAACATCACAGAAGATACCAATCCATAATGTTCATGTAGCAATAAGGCTATACAGAACAACCCTCCCGCCAACAACGGCAATGAAAAATTCCATGCAATGCGATAGGTTAGTTTACTGAATAGCTTTTGTTGCATCTTCTTGGCCTTATACCAGGACAAGATACAGGCGGTAACAACTGAAACAGTCAGAACCAGTGAAGCAACCATTATTAGTCCTTCCCTATTATCTCCTGATCTTAATAACTGACCGGCCACATAAGCACCGGCTAATGCATACCCTCCGGCCAAGACAGCCGTCATTCCACTGAGAGATACGAACTTGGAAGATCTTTCCATCAATTCTTTTATCTCATTTACTGATTCTATTGCTTTATTCTTATCCATATACAAAAAGTACTTTGTGATGCAAAGTAAAATATAAAAAATGAAAGGAACAAAGAATATCGAGAAAAAATATATTCAATGAAGATTAAGCCGCATAAGAATTACTATATTTGCAATCAACCAAATATCAACAGTCATAGCCTAATGATGAAACAATTAATTGCTTGTTGCGGATTAGATTGCGAAAGTTGCGATGCCCGCATAGCTACTGTCAGAGATGACAATGAGTTAAGAGAAAAAACAGCCCAACTGTGGAGTGAGTTGAATAACATACCGGAGATTACGGCAGATACCATTAATTGTATGGGTTGTCGTGTGGATGGGGTGAAAACGATGTATTGCAGCGATATGTGCGCAATTCGCAAATGCGTAAACGAAAAAGGATTTAACACCTGTGGTGACTGTAAAGAATTGGATAACTGCCAGATAGTTAGTCCTATTTTTCAGCATACTCCCAGTGCTAAAGAAAATCTTCTATAACATTGTAGTTGATAAATTTGCACTGCCAACAAAACATTGATAACCATGCATAAATACACTGAAATAAAGAGCATCATTTTATCTCTATTCCATTTAAGTTTTTTCGTACTTTTCAGCTCATGCTCTTCTACCCACACTCCGTTTGCTGTGGTAGATACAAATAGAGCATTGGAGTACACAATGGATGGAAAGCACTTGTTTACTTACAATTATGCAGTAACTTATCCTCCACAGGGTGTAGATACTGTTTATAAACGAAGCGGATTCATCCATCCTTTACGTACATTGGAAGGTGAGGTACTGACCAATTGTTCCCCAGCCGACCATTATCACCATTTCGGCTTGTGGTATGCCTGGACAAAAACCACATTCGAAGAAAATGAAATTGACTTCTGGAATCTCTATAAGAAACAAGGTACAGTTCGTTTTCGGCAATTCGTAGAAGTGCAACCTGATGGTTTTTCCGCTGTACTCGACCATGTGGCATATCCCGACTCCACGAAAGAAAAAATAGCGATGACCGAGCAACTGAAAATCCGTGTGGGAAAACCCAAACAACGGGGATATTACATTGACTATCACACCATGCTTCGTTGTGCCACTTCTGCCCCGGTAGTATTGGAAAGCTACCGCTATGGAGGCATTTGTATCCGTGTATGCGAAAGTTGGAATGGGCAGACAACCGAGATGCTCACATCCGAAGGACTCGACCGTAACAATGCCGATGGATCACTGGCCCGTTGGTGCTACTTTCAAAAGAAACCCGGCAAAGACGATGCTTGTATCCTGATTGTTCCTTACCCTTCCAATCTGAACTATCCCGAACCGATACGGGTATGGGATGATAAAGCCAATAATTCCCGAGGCGACCTGATGTGGAACTTCTCTCCAACCAAACGCCAGTCATTTACTTTGCATCCCGATCAAGAATTGCGTCTTTCTTATCGGATCTATGTGCTGGATGAATCGATAAACGCCTCTACTGCCGAGGCACTTGCAAAAGAGGTTATCTAATTGTATTCTTTTTCCGATTCATCAATTTATGCACCGATGAATTGATGAATCGGAAAAACATTTTTATCGTAATACCCTTCCGGATGTATTTCCTTGCATCAAGCTCTCTACTTCCTCCACCGTCACATGATTAAAATCACCGTATACGGTATTCTTTAATGCAGAGGCTGCCAGAGCATATTCCAATGCTTTCTGATCATTATCCGGATACATTATGAGACCATAAATCATGCCACCGACAAAAGCATCACCGGCACCCACGCGGTCCACTTCGCATTCGATATCATAAATACCTGTATGCTTCAATGTGCTATCAGAATAGAGAACGGCAGCCAGCAAATTATGATTGGAAGTAATGGAATTACGAAGTTCCAGAAATGCCTTCTGGCAACGAGGAACAAGTTCCACCACCCGACGACCGAACTCTTCAAAGGCAGAAAGGTTTGCTTCAAACGTAGTATCCGCAGCATCTACCGCTTTGAAACCGACAGGCTGTATGCCAAGTATCTCTTTATATTCCGGTTCGGCACCGAAAATAACATCACTATATTGTACTAAAGGTTGCATGACTTCGGCAGCAGAACTCCCATAGTTCCAAAGTTTCTTACGGAAATTCAGGTCACAGGAGATAGTCAATCCCATACGGTCAGCTATTTCAAGAGCCTCACGACATGCATCGGCACCATCTTGTGACAAAGCAGCAGCAATACCCGACCAATGAAACCAACCGGCATCAGAGAATATCTTTTCCCAATCAATCATGCCCGGACGCAAAGTAGCAAAAGAAGAGCCTTCACGGTCGTAAACCACATTAGAATTACGGAATGCCGCACCACTTTCCAGGAAATAAAGCCCCATGCGCTTACCACCAAAAACAATACCTTCCGTACCTAAACCGTTAGCACGGAGCGAAGCTATACAGGCACGCGCCACAGCATTGTCCGGCAGGCGGGTTACGAATTCTGTGGGAATACCAAAGTTAGCCAACGAAACGGCCACATTAGCTTCACTGCCACCGTAAGTGGCTATCATCTGATTAGTTTGCGAAAAACGCAGGAAATCAGGAGCAGTAAGCCTCAGCATTACTTCACCAAAGGTGACTACTTTCTTATTTGTGGCAATTTGTTTCTTGTTCATACGATGTCAATAATAAAGATTAACTAAACAGCAAAGTTGTATTTTTATTCCAAGCAAACGCAAAGATATAATAATATTTATTGGCGGAAAAGCTGGGATAAAACATAATCATCAGATTTGTTGTAACTTTGCAAAGTTTTAACTGATATAACAAACAGAATGAGTTCATTGAAAAAAATTCCCTCTCCCTTAGTTTCCCTCCTGCCCATCGTGTTGTTGGTAGGAATGTTATTCGCCACCATACATACATTCGGAAGTGATGCACTGAAAGGGGGTAGCCAGATTTCTCTACTGACCACTACCGCTTTTTGTGTATTCATAGGCATAGCATTCTACCGTGTCCCTTGGAAAGATTACGAACTCGCCATCACAAATAATATTTCAGGAGTTGCTACAGCAATTATCATCTTGCTGATAATAGGTGCGCTAAGTGGAGCATGGATGATAAGCGGCATCGTCCCTACTCTTATATATTATGGCATGCAAATTATTCATCCTGATTTTTTCCTGGCATCAACCTGTATCATCTGTGCATTAATTTCTGTTATGACAGGTAGCTCGTGGACAACAATCGCCACTATCGGTATCGCCCTGATGGGGATTGGCAAAGCACAAGGATTCAACGAAGGCTGGATAGCAGGAGCCATTATCTCCGGAGCATATTTCGGTGATAAAATCTCCCCACTGTCGGAAACTACGATACTTGCTTCATCCATAACAGATGTACCTTTATTTAAGCATATACGCTATATGTTGATAACAACCACTCCATCGCTGATTATCACACTGATCATCTTTACAGTAATGGGATTCGTCATCGAAACAAACTCTACTGCGCACATGGAGGACTTTGCTGTGTCACTGAAAGATACATTCACAATCACTCCCTGGTTACTGATTGTTCCCTTGGTAACCGGAATACTTATCGCACGAAAAGTCCCGTCCATCATCACTTTGTTCATATCCACTATGCTGGCAGGAGTATGCGCTATCATCTTCCAACCGGATTTACTACATGAAATAGCAGGAGAAAATAATATCTTCAAAGGGGCAATGATGACATTCTACGGAAGTACCAGCCTGGATACAGGCAACAGTATGCTGACCGACCTTGTTTCTACACGTGGTATGGCCGGCATGATGGATACGGTCTGGTTGATTCTTTGTGCCATGTGTTTCGGAGGTGCCATGACAGCAAGCGGTATGCTGGGTAGCATAACTTCAGTCTTTGTACGCTTTATGAAAGGAAGAGTCAGTGTTGTAGCATCCACTGTTTGTTCCGGACTATTTCTTAATCTGACTACTGCTGACCAATATATCAGTATTATCCTCACCGGAAACATGTTTCGCAATATATATGAGAAAAAAGGATATGAGAACCGATTATTGAGTCGTACGACGGAAGATGCTGTTACCGTGACCTCCCCTTTGATACCGTGGAATACCTGCGGAATGACGCAGGCAACGATATTGAACGTATCTACGCTGACCTACCTTCCTTATTGCTTTTTCAACATTATCAGTCCGTTAATGAGTATCCTCGTTGCAGCCATCGGATATAAAATTGTGAAGCGTCCCGTGAACAATCCCGGATAAAGGTTGTTTTGCAATAAACGAACAAGAATCGTAAAACCTAAACATTAAAGAATTATGAAAAAGTTTATTGCATTAGTAGCATTAGTGATGATGAGTGCGGCAACAACCGCCATGTATGCACAAGAAAGTAGAGCGGAACGCCGCGCAGACCGTAAGGCTCAAAGAGACGCTGAACGCGCCCGCCTGAAAGCTGAAGAACAAGTAGCCGATGCAGTATCGTATGATGACGCTGTAGCCGCATTGAAAGCCCACCAATTCGTACTGGAAGCCGACCAGGTAATGTTCCGTAACGGACAGACAGCTTTCGTTAACTCCAACACCAACTTTGTACTGGTAAATCAAGGACGTGGTACCGTACAGGTAGCATTCAACACTGTGTATCCCGGCCCTAACGGTATCGGTGGTGTAACTGTAGATGGTTCTACCTCGGATATGCAGATCACAACAGACAAGAGAGGTAACGTGAACTGCCAGTTCAGTATTCAGGGTATCGGTATCTCTGCACAGATTTTCATTTCGCTGACTAACGGTGGAAACAATGCTACCGTAACCATCAGTCCGAACTTCAATTCCAACACCATGACGCTGAGCGGTAATCTGGTTCCATTAGACCAGTCCAGCATCTTTAAAGGACGTTCTTGGTAAAGCCCTTTACAATATATATTTCCACTCCGCTGCAAATTGCCAGAAATGTGTACATTTGCAGCGGAGTTTTTTATATTTTTGCATCCATATATGAGAGAATTTATCATCGCAGACAATCAGAACATCACCAAAGCAGGTATGATGTTTCTGCTCAGTAGTCAGAAGGACACAGCCTTGTTACTGGAAGCAGATAACAAAACCGAATTAGTTCAGCAACTGCGCCTGCATCCGCAAGCAGTAGTGATACTGGACTATACGTTATTTGACTTTTCAGGTGCGGACGAGTTAATTGTGCTGCATGAGCGTTTCAAAGAAGCGGACTGGCTTCTTTTCTCTGATGAATTGAGCATGGAATTTCTACGGCAGGTATTGTTCAGCAGTATGGCTTTCGGAGTGGTGCTGAAGGACAATTCAAAAGAAGAAATACTGTCTGCATTGCAATGTGCTTCGCGCAAAGAGCGTTTTATCTGTAATCATGTCAGTAATTTATTGCTGTCGGGCAGTAATGCATCTCCCGTACGCCACCCACTGAAAGATGATTTACTGACACCTGCCGAACGGAGTGTACTGAAAGAAATTGCTCTGGGAAAGACTACGAAGGAAATTGCGGCGGAGAAGAACCTCAGCTTTCATACGGTAAACAGCCACCGCAAAAACATATTCCGTAAATTAGGAGTGAATAATGTGCACGAAGCTACCAAATATGCCATGAAGGCAGGCATTGTGGATTTAGTGGAATACTATATATAAAAGCTGTTCAGACACCAATTTCTCCGCTACCGATACATATCCGGGAAGCTTCATCATATACCACTCCGAATTGTCCGGGGGCAATGCCCTGCAAATTTTCAGAAGATACAATACGATAGTTCTCCCCTTCCCGTATCAGTTTTCCTTTCATAAATTCCGGTGTATGGCGGATTTTAAAACTCACATAGACTTCCTGATTATGTAACCAAGGATTTTCTGTAATGAAATGAAAATCATGAATCATAAATTCACGCCCGTACTGCCATTGGGTATCATATCCTCGTGAGACATAAAGTACATTTGCATCGATGTCTTTCCGAATGACAAACCAAGGACCACCGCTTAAACCCAATCCTTTACGCTGTCCGATGGTATGAAACCAATATCCCCGGTGTGTACCGATTTTCTTTCCAGTCTCCCATTCCACAATATCTCCTTGCCGCTCACCAAGGAAACGACGAACAAAGTCATTGTAGTTGATCTTTCCCAGAAAGCAAATGCCCTGACTGTCACGGCGACGGGCAGTAGGCAGTCCTGCATTGCGGGCAATGTCCCGTACTTCCTGTTTCATCAATCCGCCAAGGGGGAACATCAGCTTAGATACTTGCAGGTAATCAATCTGTGCAAGAAAATCTGTCTGATCCTTTACGGGATCGATAGCTGTACCCAACCATACTTTACCATCTTTATGAACCGTAGTGGCATAATGGCCGGTAGCGGTAAAATCAAACTCTTTGCCTACCTTCTGTTCAAAGCAACCGAATTTAATGAAGCGGTTGCACATCACATCCGGATTAGGAGTCAATCCACGACGGATTTTGTCAATGGCATAGGCAGCAACCTGTTCCCAGTATTCTTTCTGCAAATCGACCATTTCCAAAGACAATCCGTAGCGGTGTGCAACAGCCGTAGCCATCTCCCAGTCTTCTTCAGCAGAACAATCCATATAATCGGCACCTTCCATTCCTATCTTTATATAAAATAGAGACGGTCGATACCCTTGTTCACAAAGAAGGTGTACGGCAACTGAGCTGTCGACACCTCCTGATAATAAAACAGATATATTCATTCAAATAGTTTAAGATTATAGTAAGCATAAGTACCTATTACTTACAATAAATATATTTTCAAACCATAGTCGTATACTTAGCCTATCTCAGTCCTATACTTAGGGTACCTCAGTATCATACTTAGGGTATCTCAGTATCATACTGAGACAGGGCGACTATAGCTTTCTAATAATCAACTAGTTACAAAAGCACCTTTTAACATCAACAAATCAAGACAAACAGGCAATAAAAAGTGAGAAAATAGATTCATCACTGTATGGGTTTTGAATTAAATGAACTATCTCAATTCCCCTCCTCCAGTTGGAGGAGGGGTGCCCAAAGGGCGGGGTGGTAGGTGAGAAAAGAATTCCTTATTCTTGTGATTCATAGGTATTTATTATTTTACCTACCACCTCCCCCTGCGGGTACTCCTCCTCCCAGGAGAGGAGAATTGAGATAGTACTGCTTAATCATTTGCCTCCTTATCTTTTCCATTATGAACCGATCATATTTTATCCAACGCCTGAGCCAAGTCATCCAGCAAGTCAGCAATATGCTCCGTACCGATAGACAGGCGCACGGTTCCCGGCTTAATTCCCTGTTCTTCCAACTCTTGTTCATTCAACTGCGAATGTGTAGTAGTGGCCGGATGGATAACGAGCGACTTAACATCCGCCACATTTGCCAGAAGTGAGAATATCCGCAGGTTATCAATAAATGTTTGTGCCTCTTTCACCCCACCCTTCACTTCAAAAGTAAAGATAGAACTTGCACCATTAGGAAAATATCTTTGATACAACGCATGATCCGGATGTTCCGGTAATGACGGGTGATTCACTGCTGCCACTTTAGGGTGCTTCTTCAGGAAGTCAACCACCTTCAATGCATTCTCCACATGACGTTCCACGCGAAGGGAAAGTGTTTCCAATCCCTGCAATAAGATGAAAGCATTGAATGGACTGATAGTCGCCCCCGTATCACGAAGCAGGATAGCGCGAATACGTGTAACATAAGCAGCAGCACCGGCAGCTTCGGTAAAACGTATACCGTGGTAGCAAGGTTCCGGTTCCGTCAGTTGAGGGAATTTGCCCGAAGCTACCCAGTCGAACTTACCACCATCCACAATCACACCACCCAAGGAGGTGCCATGACCGCCGATAAACTTCGTAGCAGAGTGTACTACAATGTCTGCTCCATGCTCAATAGGCCGTATCAGGTAAGGTGTACCGAATGTATTATCAATAATCAATGGAATTTTATGGCGATGTGCTATCTCGGCAACGGCTTCAATATCAATAATGTTGGAGTTCGGATTACCCAGAGTTTCAATATATACAGCTTTTGTATTTTCCCGTATAGCCTTCTCAAAGTTGGAAAGATCGGCAGGGTCTACAAAAGTAGTAGTCACCCCATAGGCCGGCAAAGTATGCGCCAACAGATTATAGGTACCTCCGTAGATGGTCTTGGCTGAGACAATATGATCTCCGGCACGGGTAATATTCTCTAAAGCATAAGTCACGGCAGCAGCACCCGAAGCAACCGCTAATCCGGCAACACCCCCTTCCAAAGCAGCCACACGTGCTTCGAACACACCTTGTGTAGAGTTAGTCAAGCGACCATAAATATTGCCCGGATCTTGCAAACCAAAGCGTGCGGCAGCATGGGCTGAGTCACGGAATACATACGAAGTAGTTTGGTAAATGGGCACGGCGCGCGCATCGGTAGCCGGGTCGGGTTGTTCTTGTCCCACATGGAGTTGAAGCGTCTCGAAATGCAATTTCTTTGTTTCCATTGTCTTTGTATTTTTTAGGATTAATTGATTGAGTGCAAAGATAATGGGATGTCCTGATATGGGCAATGACATAAGATAGGGAATTTTATACCACATTTATGGTAGATAAACAAACTATTCGCTAAATTTGCAACGAAAACCAAACGATAGATACAGATGAAAAGAAGGAATATACAGCTTTTCCTACTATTGGGAATCCTTGCATTGACGAGCTTATTCTCTTGTGGAGTAGACCGTTGGCCGGAATATTACAAATGGACCGGGCGTGATCTATGGATAGACAGCGTCATGAGAGAAGAATATCTGTGGTTTGAAGACATCCCCAACACAAAGGACCTGAACTACTTCCTTGAACCGGATGCTTTTTTGAAGAAAATAATATCTCCACTCGATAAAAGTTACTCCAGTGTAGATACGCTGTATGCTACCCCATTGCCAAGTTATGGTTTCGACTATACGCTGTATAGTATAGTTGGTAATGATACTGCTTTTAATGCACTGATTACCTACGTAATACCCGGTTCTCCTGCTGCCGAAGTTGGTTTAAAACGGGGTGAGTGGATTATGAAAGTCAACGATGACTTTATCACCAAGAAAACTGAAGAATTACTGAAAGAAGGTGAAAGCCGGAAGTTATTAATGGGAGAATATAGTACACAGGAAAATGAAGCAGGAGAAACAGAAGGTGTCATTACTTCCTATGGTGAAGCCAACCTGCCCGCTGCCCGCCCCGTGGAAGACGTTACGATACCCGCCTATGATGTTATCACCGGCGGTGTAGGTTATCTGGCATACAATAGTTTCAGTACAGAAGATAATAGTGAATTGCTTCGACTCTCCCAATACTATAAAGAGAACAATGTGAAAGAGTTTGTTCTCGACTTACGCTACAATGCCGGTGGAGAAATGGATTGTGTACAGCTTCTGGCAACGATATTAGCACCTGCAGATAAATTAGGCAGTACCCTCGCTTCACTGGAATACAGCCAAAAGCAGATGTCCAAAGACCGGGAACTCACTTTCGACGACCAGCTTTTGCAAGGAGGTAGCAATTTAAATCTATCGAAAGTATATATCCTGACAAGCAGTACCACTGCAGGCGCCGCAGAAATGCTGATTAACTGCCTGAAACCTTATATGACCGTAGTACTCGTAGGTGCCACAACCAAGGGAGAAAACGTAGCAACAGCAAGTTTCTCCAGTGATAAGTTCCAGTGGATTCTTCGCCCCGTTGTATGCGAGGTATTCAATTCTGAAGGCAAAGCTGATTATTCCACTGGCTTTGCTGCAGACTATGCAGTAAATTCCCTACAAGATTTTGCAAAAGTATTGCCCTTAGGTGATCCTAATGAAGAAATGTTAAGTGCAGCATTAGGAATTATCGATGGTAGCATCGTACTTCCGGAACCTGAGCCAGAGCCAGAAACCCAAATGAAGGCTGTGAAAAGTATGAAAGTAAAACGCACCTTCCGTAACGGTCTTATCATTAAATAAATCAGAATGAAGAAGAATATTCTCATAGCTTTGCTATTCATAGGAGGATTGGCTGCTTGCAGTGATAGTGACGATTCAGATATACCCGATAATCCGGGATATCCCGTAACTCATTTTTCCAAAATAGAATTATCGGAAGTTAAGACTGAAAAGGCTACTCCACCGGTTACCCTCACTCAGACCTATGCTTATAAAGCCGGTAGACTGACAAATTTCACTGCCATACAAAGTTTTGTAGCCGGAGGAGAAACCTTCAAGATAGAAAATGCTACAAGTGTTGTTTACGGGGATCATCAGGCCGTAGTGACAGATGAAATCAATACTGTTTCTACTTATACATTGGACGATAACGGCTATGCCGTGAGTTGCATACGTAAGGAAATGGATGGAAAAATACGCTCTTATACTTTCGACTATCTAATTAATACGGAGGGAAAATACTTCCTGAAAAATATAACAGAAACATTAGACGAAAACCAGCCCTATTCTTCTATCAACATAGATTATAGCAGCTATAGAACACTACGCATCACCCAGCAGGTGAACAAGTCCGAACAAACTTATATAGCCAGCACATCTACCACTAATGAAATTGCCAACACTTCAGAGATTCCGTATCTATTCCTGACAGATCTATATCCCCTTTCATTCCACTCGGTAGCCATTTATGGGAAGTTCTTGGGAGATGCATACAATACTCTGATTACTGACCTCAGGCCAGAGGATAACAGTGAAAGTAACGAAACCACGACTTATAAATATGAATTCGACGGACGAGGTATCGTTACTTCCTGCAATGAGGTGACCAAGAGCTACGGAGACGACTACGAGCGTACCATAAAGTACACAATCGAATAAATTGAAATACTATTTCTTGAAGAATTTATCAAAGAAAAGAATTTGGTAATCAATAGAGTTATTCCAGTATTGCCCGTTATGTGCACCAGGACGAGTAATAAAGTCATGACTAATATTCTTTTCCAATAAAGCTTTATGCAATGCTTTATTTACTTCTAGGAAGAAATCTTTTTCACCACAATCGATAATTAATGCCAAATCACCATCTGTAATTTTATCAATCTGGGTAATGACAGTGTGCTGGTCCCATAAAGTACTGTTGACCTCGTATTCACCGAGTTGTTTGCTCATCTCCCAATTCTTCGGGAATGGGCGGATATCCACTCCACCACTGGTACTTCCTCCGGCACCAAATACATCTTTATGACAGATTGCAAGCCACAAAGCACCATGACCACCCATGCTCAATCCGGTAATGGCCCTTCCTTTTTTCTCCGGAATTGTGGAATAGTTTTTATCTGTATAATTCACCAGTTCTGAAGCTACAAAAGTTTCATAGCGGTAAGCCGGATTCTTAGGACTATCCCAGTACCAACTGTTTTTACCATCAGGACATACAAAAATGATTCCTTTTTCATCTGCAATCTTAGGTAACTCCGGCTTAATACCTATCCAGGTACGTGCATTGCCACCATAACCATGCAACAGATAAACGACCGGGCAAGCCTCAGCTTTCTCTCCCAATGCTTTATCTGGAAGTACATACACTACCTGTACTTCCTTACTCATGGAGGGACTTTTCACCATAATAGTATCTACTCGTGCAGCCTGTGTGGCAACAACCGAAAACAGTAATAGAACACTGCATAAAATTTGTTTTCTTTTCATGTTTTTCATTCTTTAATAATCTCTATAAATAGGCAGCAATATTAGTAATAAAATTCAAAAAATTAGTAAGTTTGCAACATAAACTATTCGTAACCTATATGGAATTTATTATTATTCTATTTTTATTAGTACTGAACGGTGTCTTTGCCATGTATGAAATAGCATTAGTGTCATCCAGCAAAGCGCGACTCGAAACCCTTGCAGGAAAGGGAAATAAAAGAGCCAAAGGAGTACTAAAACAGTTGGAAGAACCCGAGAAGTTTCTTTCTACCATCCAAATCGGCATCACACTCATCGGTATTGTATCCGGTGCTTTCGGTGGTGTAGCCATTGCTGACAATGTAGCACCACTATTCGCCTCCATTCCTGGTGCTGCCCCCTATGCAAAAGACCTTGCCATGATTACAACAGTGGCAATCATTACGTACCTTTCACTCATCATTGGTGAATTGGTGCCCAAGTCCATTGCACTGAATAACCCTGAGCGATATGCAACTCTACTGAGTCCGGTCATGATTTTACTGACCAAAGTATCTTATCCGTTCGTCTGCCTACTCAGTTTTTCAACCAAGATAGTGAATAAACTAATCGGATTGAACAATGGAGAAGAACGTCCCATGACACAGGAAGAATTGAAAATGATTTTGCATCAAAGTTCGGAACAGGGTGTTATCGATAAGGAGGAAACAGAAATGTTACGGGATGTATTCCGCTTCTCAGATAAGCGGGCCAATGAATTGATGACTTACCGCCGCGATCTTGTCGTACTATATCCCACATACACTCGTGATGAGGTACTACACATTATCCGCGAACAACATTTCAGCAAATATCTGTTGGTAGAGAAAGGAAAAGATGATATTATCGGAGTAGTGTCCGTCAAGGATATTATTCTGATGTTAGGCAATGATCACCCTTTCAATTTACGTAGTATTGCCCGCCCTCCCCTGTTTATTCCGGAAAGTTTATATGCCAAGAAAGTTTTAGAGCTATTTAAGAAGAACAAAAATAAGTTCGGAGTTGTTGTAGACGAGTATGGTAACACAGCCGGCATTATCACCTTGCACGACCTGACAGAAAGCATCTTCGGAGACATTCTTGAAGAAAACGAAATGGAAGAAGAAGATATTGTCATCCGGCAAGATGGCTCGATGCTCGTAGAAGCTTCTATGAATATAGATGATTTTATGGAAGAGATGGGCATCCTGAGTTATGATGATCTGAAGGTGGAGGATTTTACCACACTAAGCGGTCTCGCCATGTTCCTCATCGGGCGGGTACCTAAAGCAGGAGACTTGTTCAGCTACAAGAACCTACAGTTTGAAGTTGTGGACATGGATCGTGGACGAGTGGATAAACTACTCGTTATCAAAAAAGAAGAGGAAGAATAGTGTGAATTTGTATTATATATTAACTTAAACCATTAAAGCAATGAAAAAAGTAATGATGATTGCAGCCATCGCAGCTGCATTGGTATCCTGCCAATCAAAAGGAACCCAGAACAATGATTCCACCGTAGATGAAGGAGTGTTGACAGTTGCCGGGAATGATTCTTCTGCCGTAGCCGTATACGAAGGTCTTCTTCCCGCTGCCGACGGTCCGGGTATCCAATACGTATTGAGCGTGGACAGTGTAGGTCCTGACGGAGAAAGTGGTTATACTTTGGTTACGACTTATCTGGATGCGGAAGGTCAAGGAAAGAATAAAAGCTTTACTTCCAAAGGCAAGAAGCAAGTCATCAAGAAAACAGTAGACAACAAACAAAAGACAGCCTACAAACTGACACCGAATGATGGTGACGCTCCCGTATACTTTGTAGTAGTGAACGATACCACTTTACGTTTGGTTAACGATAGTCTGCAAGAAGCTGTCAGCGACCTAAACTACGATATTATTCAAGTGAAAAAATAATCAGCAAAACATTTCATGTGAGAGGAGCTAAACAAGAGTTGGCTCCTCTTTTTTTATTTCCTTTTAGATATCACACCGGAATTTCAAACTAACAAAACAATAAATCATATTTCTTACATCAAAACATACCGGTTGAAACAATATATATAATTATTGGAACAATATTTTAAGTCATGCATTACCTTAACGCGTACCTTTGTTCTATCGAATTCAATGAAATACAGAATCCCATGAAAAGAGTACTATTTATATTATTTTGCTTCACGACATTAGTTCAGGCACAAATTCCCACCAATAAGCGGGAAGTAATGCAGCAATTTCTATCAGGTACATTGGACGAATCATATGTACCAGCAGCATTTTTCATGCATTTCGGAAAAGATGCACGCACCGGAGAAAAAGCTATAGATGCACATTTACGTTATTTTCTTTCCACTGGTATGGATTTTGTAAAAATCCAATTCGAACAAGGGTATGGACGTATTCGGATTGAGAAACCAGAAGATTGGGAACTAATTAAACCACTTCCCTCAGATTTCTTTACTCCAACATTAGAAATTATAAAATACATTTATGATATTGCCGGCGCTAATGCGATGATATTACCCACTGTTTATTCTCCATTTCAGATGCTGATACAAAGCGTAGGAGCTAAAACTGTGATAGCATATGCTAAAACAGAACCGGAACGAGTGAAAAAAGCACTCGAATATTTTACTGAAGCACTTATCGGATATGTAAAAGCATGTAAAAAGATTGGTGTAGATGGATTTTACACACCTACACAAGGGGGAGAAATTAAATTTTATGAAGTTCCCGGATTCTTTGAGACCTTCGTTAAACCATATGACATAAGAGTCATGCAGGAATGTAATACCCAAACTCAGTTTAATATACTCCATATCTGTGACTACGAAGGCAAATATGACGATTTAACCCGTTTCGTGTCATATCCGGGCCAAATAATTAATGCACCCTGTGAAGTAGCCGACCAGCCTTTCAGTCTACAAGCATGCGAACAATTATTTAAGCGCCCGGCAATGGGAGGATTATATCGTAAAGGCGCTATATTAAAAGGAAGTTCTGATGAAATAGCAAAAGAAATATATGAACTAAAGAAAACTTTGAAAGGGAAACGATTTATTTTAGGGGCAGATTGTACAATCTTGCCTCAAACACCAATGGATAATATCAGAACTGCTATTAAAACATCACATCATACTTGTAATATAGAATAAATCATAGGCTTTTTAAATTCATAGTTAGTTGGTAAATAGGTATTATATTTTATAGGTTATTTTAGGTAGATTGTTGATCGAAAAGCGGTTGTTGTGAGACACCCGCTTTTTATTCTTTTGTATTCTCTAAATTATATAAATATCATGAATAAGAAATCATTTGCATCCACTATTATTGCAGTAATACTCGTTTGTCCGGTTTTGGCGGTGACACACACCTTCACACCAACCGATATTGATAGTTTAAAGGTCAAGATGTCTGACGGATCTTTACAACCTGGTGATACCTTGCTTCTACAAGATGGAACCTATTCCCATCTTGGTAAGGTTAGTTTTACAGGAAATGGAACAACAGATTATCCAATTATACTGAAAGCAGCGAATACCGGAAAGGCTATCATATCTGGAACAACAGAAATACGTATGTCAGGCAGTTATCTACAATTGGAGGGACTCTACTTTCATAAAGCTTGGGCATCTGATTTTGAGATGATAGAATTTCAACTGGATAAAGAACACCCAGCCACTCATTGCCGGATTACCCGATGTGCCATTGATGATTGCAATGACCCTGCCAAAGGAGAGAAACCGGGGGGAGGAACTGAAAACTGGATTGGGCTACATGGAAACAATAATCGTATAGACCACTGTTATTTTGCCAATAAACGTGCCCGTGGATTGGTTATACAAATTACAGTAGAAGACGGTGGAGATCACAATCACCACCAGATAGATCATAATGTATTTGGTTATCGGAAACCCTTCTGGGGCAATGGTGCGGAAATCATACGCGTAGGTAACTCTTGGTCATCGCAACTGCCTTCCTACAGTATCATCGAAGAAAATATATTCTATCATTGTGACGGAGAAAATGAGATCATTTCAGTAAAATCCGGTTTCAACATCGTACGCCGTAACTTGTTTTACGAATCGCGTGGCGGATTAGTATGTCGTCACGGTCACAACAATATTATAGATTCCAACGTAATCATTGGCAATCATCTGCCTGCTACTTTGGGCATCCGCATCATCAATCAAGGACATACTGTCAGCAATAATTACGTGGAAAGTGTAACAGGCAAAGGCTCCGGTGCCGCCTTCATATTACGCATGGGAGTATATGAACGCCCCAATACACCCGAAGATTATGAGGACGAAAAACTTAAATCGTATCATCGGGCAGCAGATATTGACATTGCTTTTAATACTTTTGTTGATTGTACCGAACTGAACTTTGGAGATGGACGAGGAGATAAGGAACCACGGAATGTGCGTTTTGCTCATAACCGAATTTATTCTCCGAATACTGTTCCCAATATCAAAATCAGTAATCCTACTATATTTCCCGGCATTACATTTATCAATAACTTCTGTCAGTTCAAAAATAATGAATCACCCAATATAAAAGGATTCCAAATTACTACATTCAACATTGAGCAAATAAAAGCTCAACGGCACCAAGCTGTTTCCCCCATGGATTGCGGAACCTCTTGGCACAACGTTGAGCTAAGTGAAATGAAGACTCTTACAGAATTAATGAATTAGTAGTCCATCACCAATGTAATTCACCTGATGTCTGGATAGAATCCTCTTTTACTATCCGACAGGCAGGTGTACTGAGAAAGTCCTCTCCGTCCCATATCGTATTTCTCCAATTTATACTCATAACATCATTCTACCTTTAATGCAATCTTTTGTTTCGGAAGCCCCTTAGATTCTACTGTAAGTAGTACTTTTCCCTGCTTCATATACTGGCTACGCAAAATGACTAATGCCAAACCGTTATAAGCATCTCTTTCTGATAATTGGAATGGTAATAAGCTTGTTGCATCTCCATTATCCGTAGCTATAATCTCAGCAGGCCCTGTTACAGAAAACTTCAAATGATTCTTAGAACGAGGCACAACACGACCTTGAGAGTCCACAACAGCTACACGGATAAATGATAGATCAGTACCATCACTTTTAAGCTCTGTTTTCTCTGCCGTTACTTGTAAAGCGGCTGGTTTTCCAGTGGTCTCTACAAGCTCTTCCGCCCATTTCTGACCGTTCTTATAAGCTATGGCTTTCAAACTTCCCGGTTCATAACGTACATCATCCCAGGTCAAACGGTCATACGAATGAGATTTCTCTCTACGTCCCAGTGACTTACCATTCAAAAACAGTTCAACAGCATCTCCCGAAGTATAAATATGAACGGGAGTTATTTCACCAATCCGCTCTTCCCAGTTCCAATGAGGCAATATATGCACAGTGGGCACATCAGGACGCCAATAGCTCTTATAGTTGTAATAACGATCCTTCGGAAAACCACATAAATCAACAATACCAAAATAAGAACTGCGAGAAGGTGTCTTAATTTTGCCTAACTCTTCCAATTCCTTTCGAGCCTTTTCTAATTCATTCGGATCACTGAAGTTTAACAAATTGGTCAGGTCTTTATTATAAGGGGTAGGCTCACCCAAATAATCGAATCCGGTCCACACAAACTCACCACTCATGAACGGATATTCTTCATTCATTTTAAATTGAACCTCAGGAGCACATCCCCATCCTATAGTTGTCATATCATATGATGAAAGTTGGAAACCGGAACGACTATCATTAACGTCAGTAGTTACCGGGAAGAAATATTCCCCACGAGAACTCGTTGCAGACGAAGTTTCACTGGCATGATAACAGCGAGTAGGATTCTGCTCTTTGAAAATCGGATAAGTTTTATGGAAATAGTTCAAACCGAATATATCCACCTGATTCACAATATCCCGGAAAACGGCGTCCCGCTTATTACACCCTAAAGAAGTAGGCCGTGTGGGGTCTTCATCATGACAGTAAGCTGTCAGGTTACGAGCAATTATGACTCCCTGATCAGTCGTCTGATCAGGCATTTCATTACCTATGCTCCACATAATTACAGAAGGATGATTACGATAATGACGTACCAACGAACGCATATCTGCTTCACTCCAATCATCAAAAAGAAGATTATAATCATTCTTGCGTTTCCCCTTTTGCCAGGTATCAGCTAATTCAAGCTGCATCATCAGTCCCATACGGTCACAGAGAGCAACCAACTCCGGTGCCGGTGGGTTATGTGAAGTACGAATGGCATTTGCACCCATCTCTTTCATGATACGTAACTGCCTTTCGGCAGCCACTTCATTAAAAGCAGCGCCCAAAGCACCCAAATCATGATGCATACACACACCTTTAATAGCTACCTTTTGTCCATTCAGCATGAAACCTTGGTCATGGTTAAATTCAATTGTACGAATTCCAAAAGAAGTTTCATAACTATCCATTTCCTTTCCATCCATGAACACCCGGCTGACCGCTACATAGCAATTCGGAGTATCAATATCCCACAACTTCGGTTTATCTACTTTAAATTGAAAGCGTACACTCGACCAGCTATCTTTTTTAATCGCAATATCCTTAGTCATACTTTGAGTCACTTCTTCCCCCACAGGACGTCCATCTTTCCCTTGCAGATATACACTTGTCTGCAACTTTACCTGAACATCTTTTCCTGCATGATTCTCAATATTCACTCCCATTTCCATAACAGCAATTTCTGAATCAACCTGCTGGTTTCGTACAAAAGTTCCCCATTGTTCCACGTGGACAGGAGACGTTTTCACTAACCATACATTCCGATAAATGCCACTACCCGGATACCAACGTGAAGTATCGTCCGGATTATCCAATCGAATAGCCAGCACATTCTTTTGTCCTGCCTTTATATAAGGTGTCAGATCAAGACGAAAAGAAGCATAGCCATAAGGCCATCCACCCACATATTGCCCGTTACACCACACAGAAGCGTATGACATCGCCCCATCAATATCAAGATAAATTTGTTTCCCGGCATCATCCTGCGATAATTCCAGCGTTTTACGATACCAGCGTATCCCCCAATAAGGTAATTTTCCAGTCGAACCGTTATAGTCAATATTGAAAGGCCCTTCAATAGCCCAATCATGGGGTAAATTCAGATGTCGCCATTCACTATCATCAAAGTCAGATTTTACATAGCCTATATTTTCTCCTGGATTGCCTTCCGGTCTCTGATACCTCTTCCCGAATATAATAAAGTCATTGGCACAAGGTAATAAATAAGGCTTTAGTTGAGAGTAATGTAATGCAGCACCTGTCCTATCCGGATCATCTATCTGATAACGCCAATCACGATTAATGTTTATGCGCTCACGCACCATTGAAGTATTTGCACAAACAACATCTTGCCCCACAATGAGTATAAAACTCAATAAAATAAGAAATCTGTTTTTCATATTATTCTGTTAAATTGTTAACCCAACAAAAGTAAGGAATAGAAAAATAGACGGTTATCAATATTATCTATGTTTCTGTTAATACTGTCTCAAATGTCTTTTAATGTGGGTCTTATTTATCAACTTTGTATGCAAATTGCATGTTACTAAAAACAATATCAATTCATAGTTAATAACCAACAAATTTAAAAAGCCATGTACAAATATTCTAAGGATGGAGTTTCCGTACTCACAGTATTAGATAAAAGAAAACAAAAGATGAATGGATTATTCCCCGTAAAAGTACAAGTTATCCACAACAGAAAACAGAAATATTACTCCACCGGACAAGAAGTTTCTATTAGAGACTGGGAAGTATTACCATACACCAAAAGTCGCCACTTATCAGAAATACGGCGTAACATCGAAAATAGTTTTTCTTTAATCAGGCAGCAAGTCGAATTTCTATCTTTTCAAGGTGAATTTCATTTTGACATCCTAAATGCACGCTTAGGCAGATACTCTGATTTTTCAGTCAATGCCTTATTTCATAAAAAGTTGGAGGATTTAAAGGAAAATGGACAAGCCAATACTTATCTGTCTTATAAAGGATCACTAAACAAAATAGAACAGTTTGCAGGAAAACACATTTCTTTTCATGAAATTACCATCAACTGGTTAAACCGTTTTGAGCATCACTTATCCGCATCAGGAATCAGTTACTCCAGTATGGGATTCTATTTCAGAAACTTAAAATGCATTCTTAATATAGCACGTAAAGACGGTATCATTAAGGAAAGTCAGTATCCTTTCGGAAAAGGGAAATATGAAGTACCCACCGGATGTGGACGCAAATTAGCATTAACCCTGAAAGAAATCAAGAAAATTATTACTTATAATGATGGAACCCCAAAGACTGAATTTTATCGTGATCTGTGGTTTTTTTCTTATTTATGTAATGGTATTAATTTTCGTGATTTATTATATCTGCAATACTCCAATATCATCAATGGTGAAATCTGCTTCATACGTGCAAAAACAGCCCGAAATACCAAACACAGTAAGATTATCCATGCAGTCATCACGCCCGAAATGCAAAAGATAATAGAGAAGTGGGGCAATCCACCCACGTCACCCGAAACTTATATCTTTCCTTTTGCTACCGGAAAAGAGAATCCTTTTGAAAGAGTAAAACTGGTAAGAGAAGTGGTCACCGAATGTAATCAGATACTTTACAAGATTTCGCATAAGACAGGCATTCCACGCGTCACGACCTATGCAGCACGTCACTCCTTCGCAACAGTGTTAAAACGCAGTGGCGTCAATATTTCCTATATATCCGAAAGTCTTGGACATTCCAATTTAGCCATTACAGAAAACTATCTCGCAAGTTTTGATGCTGAAGAAAGGAAAAAGAATTCAATACTCTTAACAAGGTTCGATCTATAAAACAAATATATATATGTAAATAGCATGTTCCGTAGTGACGGACAAAAGCCATTTCAATTTCTTTCTTTTCATAAAATCAGAAAGATAACTGCTTTTCGTAGACAGAGTTAAAAATGATGTATTGATATTAT
>NZ_MSHA01000104.1:0-58552 GCF_001940965.1 Bacteroides sp. Phil13
TACTGAACCTAATTCAGTCGTATACTTAGTAGGGCTTGGCTTAATGATGTTGATAATCAGAAAGTTACAAAAAAAATATGTTGCTGTTGATAAATTCTGACAAATCTTTCACCGAATCGACTAATAGCAAGGAAGGATTATATTAATTATTAACACAACGAATCCCCAAAGGTTAACGAAATCGTAGAGTCTATTAAAACATGTTGTAATATGTTGTAGTTCACCCCGAAAATTTGGAGATATCCCAGAAGTCCGTACCTTTGCAATGTNNTTTTTCATAGTATTAGATTTAAGGTTAACAAAAGATTGGCTGTCTGGGATAGATAGCCTTTTTTTATACTTGGAAGTGAACTACATATCGGGTACTTTTATCTTTTCCGGATTTTCTTCCCGATACCTTTTGAAATCATTCTCTATTAAGTCTCTCAAATCTTTAAGAAACTCTTCGCTACACTCTTCTTTTGCCAAGGAATAATAGTATTCCAAAGTTTGTAATGCGAACTTATCTTTTCCAATCAGGGCAAATGCAGGAATCTCATTTTTAACTGCATTACGCACTAATACTGCTTGATCTCTCATAATAAACTATTTTTTTATGCAGAATCTATTATTCGGTATCACTCTTGAGAAGCGAATATATCTTCATATCCAGAATCTGGTTATTCTTCACAGCATTGCTTCTGAGTACTCCTTCACATTTAAATCCACTCTTTTCAAGAATCCGGCAAGAAGCGATATTATAGCTAAACGGCTCTGCAAAAATACGGAGAATATCGGTGTTGTTAAACACATATTGGCAGGTTTGTTTAATTGCACACGTTCCCAGACCTTTTCCCCAGAAAGATTCTGCTATATAATACCCCATTTCCGCAGTCCGCGAATGGATGTTATCTTTGCGAAACACACCAATGCTTCCCACTACTTTATGATCAGCAGTGATAGCAAAAGCAAAAACACTATTCTTATCAGCTTTCAGCATTTCATTGATATAGAATTTAGCATCATCCTCAGTATAAGGATAAGGCAGGCCATCCCGAAGGTTGTCTTGGATATTTTTGTTATTTAAGGTTGATGCAAGTTCGGCAGCATCTTCCATTTTCCATTCTCTGATTTTACATTCCATATCTTTCTTTTTAAATTAGCCTGAAACAGGAGAGTTGGCGGCAAAGATAAGAAACTTTATTTTTAACCACTTCTTTAATAAATGCAAAATATGAACTTGCCGATTTAACTTCATCCTTTTTTCTGTTTCTAACCTAATAAAGCTAAGAAATTGAATGGATGATAAACGAGGATAAAATCCGGCAGGTATATGCTTCCGACCCGAAAAAGGGGTTTAAAATGCTGATGGATAACTTCCAGGTACCTATATATAATTATATACGGCGTTTGGTGGTATCACATGAGGATGCAGAAGATGTTCTTCAAGAAGTCTTTATCCGGGTATACCGTAATCTGGGACAGTTTCGTGGTGAAAGCTCGCTGAGTACCTGGATATACAGGATTGCAACCAATGAGAGTTTGCGCTTGCTGAATACACGAAAGGATGAAGAAGCGATTCCTGCGGAAGAAGTACAAGAAGAACTGATTGGTAAACTGAAAGCTTCCGATTATATTGATTATGAAAATGAATTGGCAGTCAAGTTTCAGGAAGCCATACTGAGTTTACCGGAAAAGCAACGATTGATATTCAACCTACGCTATTACGACGAGCTTGATTATGAAGAGATCAGCCGGATATTGGACAGCAAGGTCGATACTCTCAAAGTGAATTACCACTATGCGAAAGAAAAAATAAAAGAATACATCTTAAATAGATAGGACGATGAATAAAGAATTTGATTTTGACGATATAGGTAAAAAGACACCTTACCGCACTCCTGATAATTTCTTTGAGGATATGCAGCAGAAGGTAATGGAACGTACTTACGGTGGGCAACGCAGGAAACGCCGTTTACAGATAATGTTCTCTACTGCTGTAGCGGCTGCTGCAATACTGGCAGGGGTATTGTTTGTTCCGTCTTATTTACAGACGAGAGATGTACCTGCAGGAACTTCGGATATGTTGGCTGTGGATAGAAGCAGCAGCGATCCGGCTGATAAATGGATTCATGAACTGTCGGATGAGGAGTTGGAAGAGCTCGTCGACTTCTCTGATAATGACATATTTTTAAATTAGGTATTAATAAAAAACAAGAAGATTATGAAGACTAAGTTTATTTATGTAATGATGGCCGCTCTTTTGATTGGTAGCCAAACAATTTCTGCTCAGAACAAGGATAATAAGGATCAGAAACAGCGCCCTACTCCCGAGCAGATGATGCAGAGACAAGCTAATCAGATGGTAAAAACATTGATGTTGGATGACGCTACGGCTGCTAAATTTACTCCTGTTTACGAGGGTTACCTGAAAGCACTGCGTGAGTGCCGGATGATGAACCGCCACGAAAGAAATAGAGGAAACAATGCAGAAGCTAAACAAACTGCGAAACCTGTACCGACGGATGCGGAAATAGAAAAACAGATTAAGGATCAGTTTGCACAAAGCCGTAAGATCCTGGATGTTCGTGAGAAGTATTATAATGAATTCCGTAAGATTCTGTCTCCTAAACAGATTATGAAGATCTATCAGACAGAAAAGAGTAATGCGAATAAATTCAGAAAAGAATTTGATAGAAGAAAAGGTCAGAAGCACGGACAAGGAAAGCGCCCGATGCATGGAAGACCGGTTTCAAATAATAAATAACATTCCTGACCTTGCCGGATAGATGGAGAAAAAGTAAAAAACGCAAAGTCTTGAAACTTCAACAGGGTTAATTTGTTGTAGATACTCAAATTAATAAAAGAAAACTCTGAGGAATGTTTCAAAGGTTCAAAAACTTTAGAAAACTGAGGAAGTGGTATGTCGTGAAGCTGAAACTGGTTGACGCACGCCTGTATTTCGTCAGCATCTTCGTAGGATTGCTGACGGGGCTGGTGGCTGTTCCCTATCATTATTGCCTCTATTATTTCTTTAACCTGAGAAGTGAATTTTTTGCTTCCCGCCCGGAGTGGTACTGGCATATTCCTCTTTTTCTTTTCTTTTGGGCGATACTGATATTCGTATCCTGGTTGGTGATGAAAATGCCACTTATCACCGGAGGAGGTATTCCTCAAACACGTGCTGCCATTAATGGACGCATTACCTATAAACACCCTTTCATAGAATTGGTTTCTAAATTCTTCGGTGGTATTCTTTCGGTTTCAGCCGGATTATCATTGGGACGTGAAGGACCTTCTGTGCAAATAGGTTCGTATATCGGATGCCTTGTAGCGCGTTGGACACATATTTTGCGAGGTGAACGAAAACAATTGCTTGCTGCTGGTGCCGGTGCCGGTCTTGCCGCTGCGTTTGCAGCACCGCTGGCTTCTTCATTGCTTGTCATCGAATCCATCGAACGTTTTGATGCTCCGAAAACGGCTATTACTACCTTGCTGGCAGGTGTAGTGGCAGGGGCGGTGGCGAGTATGGTTTTTCCTATAAGTTCCTATCATCTGATACAAGTGGCCGAACCCGGTTTCTCTTTTGGAGTCCAGGTGAAGTACTTCTTATTGCTTGCAGTAATTATTTCTGTTTGCGGGAAACTGTATTCCATGATGATGGTGTCCTTTAAGCGGGTTTATGCTACGGTGAAATCTTCGGTATATATGAAGATGTTCTATCTGCTACTGGTCGCTTACATTATTTCCTTTATGCAGGTTAACCTGACGGGTGGGGGAGAACAGTTTCTTTTGGAGCAGGCACAGTCCGGCAGTCATGCGCAGATTATGTGGGTAACGGCAATGATGCTGTTACATTTCGGCTTTTCCGTAATTTGCGTTTCCTCCGGTTTGCCGGGGGGAAGTTTTATCCCTACACTGGTCACCGGTGGATTACTGGGCCAGATTGTCGGTTTGCTGGGAGTGGAATATGGAGTTATTGAACCGGAGAATGTCAGTTATGTGATGTTGATCTCCATGTCGGCTTTTCTGGTGGCTGTGATACGTACCCCTTTGACGGCTATCGTGCTGATTACCGAGATAACAGGGCACTTTGAGGTATTTTACCCGTCGGTAGTAGTAGGCGGATTAACTTATTATTTTACAGAACTCCTTCAGATAAAACCTTTTAATGTGACGCTTTATGAGGATATGATCAATACTCCTGCTTTCCAGGAACAAAAAAGATATAAACTATCCATCGAAGTGATGACAGGTTCGTATCTGGACGGTAAACTTGTGGACGAGCTTTCTTTACCTGAAAACTGTGCTATTATCAATATACACCGGGATGGTAAAGACGCAAAGCCCCCCGGAATGCGGTTGATTCCGGGGGACCAGGTTGATATTGAATTGGATGCACAGGACATTGAAAAACTCTATGAGCCACTTGTCAGCCTGGCAAACATTTATTGATGAGGCGTCTTACGCCAAACTGCCTATTTCGTCTAGATTCTTCTGAATATCCTGATCGGTCAGTTCATAGTTCACAAGATCACCGGAGAGATATTTATCGTACGAAGCCATGTCAATCAGTCCGTGACCGGAGAGGTTAAACAGGATCACCTTTTCTTCGCCTGTTTCCTTGCATTTGTTTGCTTCGCGGATGGCAGCGGCAATAGCGTGGCAAGATTCCGGTGCGGGAATGATACCTTCGGCCTGGGCAAACAGACAACCGGCTTCGAATGATTCCAGTTGTTTGATGTCTACAGCTTCCATCAGACCATCTTTCAATAGTTGTGAAACGATGACACCTGCACCGTGGTAACGCAATCCGCCTGCATGGATATTGGCAGGAGCAAAGTTGTGTCCCAGCGTATACATAGGAAGCAATGGGGTATATCCGGCTTCATCACCGAAATCATATTGGAATTTACCACGTGTCAACTTCGGGCAAGAAGCCGGTTCGGCAGCGATGAAACGTGTTTGTTTGCCTTCCAGAATCTTATGGCGCATGAATGGGAATGCAATACCGCCAAAGTTGGAACCACCACCGAAGCAAGCGATTACCATATCAGGATATTCTCCCGCCATTTCCATTTGCTTTTCGGCTTCCAGGCCGATTACAGTCTGGTGCAGAGCTACATGACTCAAGACAGACCCCAATGTATATTTACAATTCGGTGTGGTTTGTGCCAGTTCAATGGCTTCCGAAATAGCTGTTCCTAAGGAACCCTGATAGTTGGGGTGAGCTGTCAGAATGTCTTTTCCGGCGCGGGTAGACATAGACGGAGACGGTGTAACCTGTGCGCCGAAAGTCTGCATAATGCTGCGGCGGTAAGGTTTTTGCTCGTAGCTGATTTTCACCTGGTAAACGGCAGCTTCCAAGCCAAATAAGCGGGCTGCATAGGCCAGTGAGGCACCCCATTGTCCGGCACCGGTTTCTGTGGTAACGTTAGTTACTCCTTCTTTTTTGCAATAGTAAGCTTGAGGAATAGCAGAGTTTAACTTGTGTGATCCCATCGGACTCACACTCTCGTTCTTGAAATAGATGTGTGCCGGAGTACCCAATGCTTTCTCCAGTCCATAGGCACGGACGAGCGGAGTACTGCGATAATATTTGTACATTTCGCGTACTTCTTCGGGAATCTCAATCCATTTATCAGTCTGGTTAAGTTCTTGTTTACACAGTTCCTGAGCGAAGATAGGATATAGATCTTCGGCTTTCAGTGGTTGTTTGGTACCGGGATGAAGCGGAGGCATTGGTTTGTTTACCATATCTGCCTGTATATTATACCAATAGCGTGGAATTTCTTCTTCCGGAAGGAAAAATCTTTTTGTCTTGTTGCTCATAGTGGTTACTTCTATTAAAATTTACGAGGCCAAATGTAACTATTATTTTTAAAACAAATTCTTTTTTCTTTTGTTTTTTGTCTATACGCATTGTTTTGTTTATGTTTGCCTGATATTTAATTTGGTCTCCATGAAGATTTATCATAAATTCTTGTTATATCAGAATAAATGGATTCATCCGTACACTCGGATCATTCTTGGAGGGGTGACTTACGTAGCCTACCTAGCTTCTATTCTGTTAATTGTAGGTGTAGTATATGAACACGGCTTTACTATTTCCGAACACGAGGCTTCTCAACTGCAAACTCTTTATCGGTTTGTGTGGGGTGTTTTCCTGACGGAAGTGACTTTGCATCTTTTGTTGGAATACAGAGATACAAAGCGTGCATTTAAGAAACTGGCCTGGATACTGATCGCCTTACTCTATCTTACTCTGATTCCGGTTATTTTTCATCGACCGGAGGAAGAAGGAGCTATTTTGTACTTTTGGGAATTCCTGAACGGAAAACCTTATCACATTGTACTTTTGCTCATTTTTTCTTTCTTTAATCTGTCCAATGGCTTGGTCAGGTTATTAGGACGGAGAACGAATCCTTCTTTAATCCTGGCTGGTAGTTTCTTTATTATTATTATTATAGGAACAGGTCTGTTAATGCTGCCTCGCTGTACGATGAATGGAATTTCGTGGGTGGATTCCTTGTTCATTTCCACCAGTGCAGTGTGTGTCACAGGACTGACTTCGGTGGATGTGGCTTCCACCTTTACTACATCTGGTTTTGTGGTGATTATCCTACTCATACAGATTGGCGGTTTGGGGGTGATGACACTGACCAGTTTTTTTGCGATGTTCTTTATGGGTAATACATCATTCTATAACCAGTTGGTGGTTCGTGATATGGTTAGTTCCAATTCATTGAATTCATTGCTTTCTACTTTACTGTATATATTAGGCTTTACGCTGGCTATAGAAGGGATGGGGATGTTTGCTATCTGGAGTGATATTCATGGAACAATGGGAATGACTTTTGAGGAAGAAGTAGCCTTTTCAGCTTTCCATGCCATATCAGCGTTTTGTAATGCGGGTTTTTCCACATTACCAGGCAATCTGGGTAATCCACTGGTGATGACGGGGCATAATCCTTTCCTTATTTATATATCCTTGCTGATTATTCTGGGTGGTATCGGTTTCCCGATATTGGTGAATTTTAAAGATATCGTACTCCATCATTTACGTCGTATATGGAAGTTCTTGCATACATGGGAGTGGGACAGACATCGTTTTTACCATCTGTATAACCTGAATACGAGGATTGTACTTATTATGACTTTTCTGTTACTGGTGCTTGGTACAATTCTTATTGCCATTTTTGAGTGGAACCATGCCTTTGCCGGTATGTCAGTTGCTGATAAATGGACACAAGCATTTTTCAATGCAACTTGTCCGCGTACTGCCGGGTTTACCAGTGTGGATTTAACTTCGTTGGGAGTACAGAGTGTATTGATCTATATTTTCCTGATGTGGGTTGGTGGTGCAGCACAATCTACGGCCGGTGGTGTCAAGGTGAATGCTTTTGCGGTAGTCGTATTGAATCTGGTTGCCGTGTTGCGCGGTACGGAAAAGGTAGAAGTGTTCGGCCGTGAGTTGTCATACGATTCAATCCGTCGTTCCAATGCTACAGTGGTGATGTCTCTCGGTGTTTTATTTGTTTTTGTTTTTATTCTGACGATATGGGAACCTCAGGCATCTGTTATGGCACTTTTGTTTGAATGTGTGTCGGCACTGAGTACAGTAGGTTCCAGTTTAAATCTGACTCCGACCTTGGGTGATAATAGTAAGTTACTTGTTGCTTTCTTGATGTTTATCGGACGTGTGGGTTTGATTACATTGATGTTGGGTATCATTAAGCAAAAGAAACATACGAAGTATCAGTATCCAAGTGGACAGATCATTATAAATTAGTAATTAGTAGTAAAATAAATAGTATGAAGTATATTATTATCGGTTTAGGAAATTACGGACACATGCTTGCCGAGGAATTGTCGGCATTGGGGCACGAAGTGATTGGTGCGGATGTGAGTGCGAGCCGTGTAGATAGTATAAAAGAAAAAATAGCTACAGCTTTTGTATTGGATGCAACTGACGAGCAGGCGCTTGCAGTTCTTCCTTTAAATGGAGTGGATGTGGTAGTAGTGGCTATTGGTGAGAATTTTGGCGCTTCCATTCGTGTAGTGGCTTTACTGAAACAACAGAAAGTGGAGCATATCTATGCGCGGGCTATTGATAATGTCCATCGTTCCGTACTTGAGGCTTTTGATTTGGAACGGATTTTAACTCCGGAGGAAGATGCTGCTCGTGGTTTGGTACATCTGTTGGAATTTGGTGCCAATATGGAAACATTCAGGGTGGACTCAAATTATTATGTAGTGAAATTTGCTGTGCCGGAAAAAATGATAGGATACTATGCCAATGAATTGAATCTGGATAAAGAATTTGGTTTGAAGTTATTAGCATTGAAGCGTGCCAAGACTTTAAAGAACTGTCTGGGCATCTCATTTACAGAACATGATGTGATGAATGAATTACCTGAAAATGATCAAGTACAAGCTGGTGACGAACTGGTTTGTTACGGACGGTACAAGGACTTCCAGAAGTTTTGGAAAGCGATGTAAGAAAGTCTTTCTGGTAACTTTATAATACCATTTTTGGAAAAGGCATAAGGGCGATTTTTTATTCGCTCTTATGCTTTTTTCTGTCATTGATTATATCTTCCATATTTTCCTGCGCCCACGAAATTAAAGAGTTTATATGTGGTAGTAGAGACATAGCTCTTTTAGTGAGTGAATATTCTACTTTTGGGGGAACCTGTGCATAGATTTGTCTTTTTACCAATCCGTCTTCTTCTAATGTACGGAGGGTGACTGTCAACATTTTCTGAGATATATCCGGTATTGTCTTTTGTAGTTCGTTGAATCGCATAACAGGAGCCTGTGTCAAAGTGAAGAGAGTCAGTATTGACCATTTATCGCTGATACGTGATAATATCATTCGAATAGGACAATCGGCATAAGAGCTATTGGGTATATTTATTCTATTCATATTAGGTTGATTTATAAAACACTCTACAAAAGTAACTAATATGCCGATTGTATGCAAATGATCTTATTGAAATGTATTGGGACTTGGAGTGTTTCTAATGTAATCCGCTCAGCCACTCTACCATCTTCGGATCACGATGTGAGAAGAAGCAACTGGTATTAGTATCCAGTGCTGCTATTTTTTTCATATCTTCTTTTGTCAGTTCAAAATCGAATACATTGAAGTTTTCAATAATTCGTTCTTTACGGATGGATTTCGGGATAACGACAATATTTCTTTGTATCAACCATCGCAATATAACTTGTGCAATGGATTTACCATATTTGCCTGCAATGGACGCTAATGTCTCATTCTGGAACATATTGTTTTTTCCTTCGGCAAATGGAGCCCATGATTCAACCTGAACACCTTTCTCTTGCATGAATGCCTCTGCTTCGATTTGTTGGTAGAAAGGGTTAGTCTCTACCTGATTGACGGCAGGTGTGATTTCATTATGAAGGATCAGATCTACCAGACGGTCGGGCATAAAGTTGCTGACGCCGATGGAACGAATTCTACCTTCCTTGTATAATTCTTCCATAGCACGCCAAGCACCGTAATAGTCATTGAATGGCTGATGAATAAGGTACAGATCCAGATAATCGAGTTGCAAACGTTTCATGGATGCTTCGAAGGCTTTCTTTGCTTTGTCATAACCGGCATCTGATATCCAGAGTTTGGTAGTGATAAACAAGTCTTCGCGGGGGATGCCACTGCGTTTGATGGCTCTTCCTACAGCTTCTTCATTACCATAAGCGGCAGCCGTATCTATGGAACGGTAACCTGCTTCAATAGCGTCATATACACATTGTTCACACAAAGCTTGATCTTCGATTTGATATACACCGAAACCGAGAATTGGCATTTCGATACCATTATTTAATTTTACTTTCTGCATAATAACTTTCTCTTTATTGATTTTATATTAAAACACTTTACTTCCTTAATATTCCCGGACATTGTAGATTATTGTATTATTTTAAGCCCTTTGTTTATTTGCCTACTCTTTTTGCTAACTCTGCCGGATAGCGGTCGCCTGACACTGGAATAGAATTAAGTGTATCATTTATCCTTGTCAACTCTTCCGGGCTTATTTCCACATTTATACTCTGTATATTCTCTTTCAGGCGTTTCAGTTTGGTGGTTCCCGGAATGGGAGCGATCCAGGGTTTTACAGCAAGTACCCAAGCCAATGCAATCTGTGCAGGCGTTACATTCTTCTCTTCCGCCAGCTTTCTCACAAAATCAACTATAACCTGATTGGCATTCAGATTCTCAGCAGTAAAGCGTGGAACGATACTGCGGAAATCGTCTTTACCGAATTGTGTGTCTTTGCTGATATTTCCCGTCAGGAAACCTTTACTCAGCGGGCTGAAGGGGACGAAACCGATACCCAGTTCTTCGAGAGTGGGCAATAATTCTTTCATGGTTTCTGCCACTTCTTCTATAGGAACATCCGGGTCCACACGGTGCAGATAGTACAGATCGATATGATCTGTCCGCAGACGCCTGAGGGAACCTTCGATGGAACTTCGTATTATTTCCGGTTTACCAATGACAATTTGTTTGCCGTCGACCATCTGAATACCACATTTGGTAGCAATGACTACATCTTTCCGATAAGATTCTAAGACTTCACCTACTAATTCCTCGTTGGTGTATGGACCATATACTTCAGCAGTATCAAAAAAAGTGATTCCTTTTTCTATAGCCTGATGAATAAGGTTAATCATTTTTTTCTTATCAGCGGCAGCACCATAACCGTGACTCATACCCATACAACCCAAACCCAATGCGGAAACTTTAAGTCCGCTCTTTCCTAATTCTCTGTATTTCATTACTCTTGTCTTTTTGCAGTTTTTTTGATGTTGCAAAGGTAAGTTGTGGGATGAAGTTTGTAAATAGACAGATTACTGCATTGCACACCATTATTACGGTTTTAAAATATTGATTGAATACTTGATAATGAACTGTATACACAGGTTACAGTTTCTTATACCAATATTACAGATTTTGCAATACAAGTGATGGAATGCTGAAAGAAAACTGTTATTTTTGTCATCAGATTAAATTATTCAGATTATGGGTACAATCGTAAAATTGAATACTATTCAGGAGTATAATATGGTAATGGGAGTGGAGACATTGCATCCGCTCGTTAGTGTGGTTGACTTTTCAACATTGAAATCTTTAAAGCATGGACGTAAGAATTTTGGTTTCTATTGTATTTTTCTGAAACAGCTCAAGTGTGGAGAATTGTCTTATGGACGTAGTACGTACGATTATCAGGAAGGTACACTGGTATTTGTGGCTCCTGGTCAAGTGGCGGGAATTGATGATGACGGAGAGACACTGAATCCTCAAGGTAAGGTATTGGCTTTTCATCCGGATTTGCTGCGAGGTACTTCGCTGGGACGTAAAATGAAAGATTACAGCTTTTTCTCTTATGAAGCTAATGAGGCTTTGCATATGTCTGAGCGTGAACGGCAGATTATCCTTAATTGTTTTGTTGAAATACAAGAAGAATTGGAGCGTGCCATAGATAAGCATAGTAAAGATATTATAGCCTCTACGATTGAGCTTCTGCTGAACCATTGCCAGCGTTTTTATGACCGTCAGTTTATTACGCGTGAAAACATAAATAAAGATATTCTAGTGCGTTTTGAAAATCTACTCAGTGATTACTTTGAATCAGACCAACCGCAAACTGTCGGTTTACCATCCGTGCAATATGTTGCAGACCGATTGCATCTTTCTCCTAATTATTTTGGGGATCTGATAAAGAAAGAAACAGGTAAATCAGCTCAGGAATCCATTCAGCTCTTTGTGATAGAGAAAGCAAAAGAACGGCTTTATGATGAGAATAAGACTGTCAGCGAAGTTGCCTATGAACTGGGCTTCAAATATCCACATCATTTAAGCCGTCTGTTTAAAAAGGTGGTGGGGATGACACCAAACGAGTACAGAGCGTAGTTATTTAATTTTGTACCCCAACAGCGAACTGAACTTCCTGCAAATATCCGGGAATAGCCCCATTAGCCTTCCGCCGAATCCCCATCTTTTGGGAAAGAATCTCTGGTAGAGGGCCTGGTCGATAAGTTGCAGGCGTGGTTCCCAGTTTTCCACCTCATGCCCGTCTTTCAGACCGGAGCGGATTTGTGCTTCGTGCCCCCGTAGTGAGTCGGGTTTAATATACTTGGAGTTTGCCATCATAGGTCCGCACACATCAAACCATACTTCACCACCACTGAATCGGTCGGCCAATCGAGTGAGTAATTGTCGTACTTGCTTTTCATAGAAATACATCAGTACACCTTCGATAACAATGACAAACTCTCCTTCGGGATGCTTTTTGCGGAGATCATCCATCCATTGGGTTTCTAACAAAGAACCGGCTATGTAATGATCGCCCGCAGGTTCCGGTAGTAAATCACGTCGCAAGTCGATTACTTCGGGTAAATCCATTTCATAAAATATGGCTTTGTCGTGTTCTTCAATACGTTGATAGCGGGTATCCAGTCCGCAACCTACATTCACTACTATCGGATTTTTTCGTGTGGCAATGAAACGTCGGATGGTATTATCAAAGTATAATCCACGTACGACACATCCTATGGCACTCAATTTGGCACTATCAAATTTAGAGTAATCATATTCAATACTTTCTACCAGTTGCTCGGCTTGCAGATCACGCAAGATGGCATCTTTCCGGCGACTTTCTTTGGCTCTCATGTAAAGAGGTATCAGCAGTGTTTCAGCTACTACACTCTTAAATTCATATTTCTTTTTCATTTTTATTTGGGAATTATTAGAGTTAATACGATCTGGCAAAAAAGAACGATATTCAAATTCATTCAAAAAAAAAGAGAGAACTTATACTTTGATAAATTCTCTCTTTTTGCTGTTCCTCACATTTTCTTCCGGGGTCCATAGGCTACTTTTATTTTTTGCCAAAGTTACGCTTCTTGAGTAAGGGAGGCAATACCTAAAAGTAGGGAAATTGTGTTTTAGTAATTTCTTTTTCGTGTATATCTCAGATACCAGATACATATAAATAAGGAAACTACTGTAGAAATGGGTGGAGCGAAGCCCATGATAAACAGTGAAGAACTGTCTATCTGACTGAACCAGTAAGATAACGGGATACGGAACAGGAAGGTTGCTATCAGACTGTGAATCATAGGGAATAGCGAATTTCCCTGTCCACTGAAATAAGAATTGATACAGAAAACGAAACTGACCACAACACAGTCTATGCTGTATCCCCGTAGATATTCTGCTGCCATTGTCACCACCGCAGGATCTTTAGTGAAGAATGCCGTGAGCGTTTCCGGCAGGAATTGCGAATACAGGCAAACCGATAGGCCAAAAATAAGAGCAAATCCTATTCCGGAAAGTAGGCACTTATTCATTCTCTGTATAAGTCCTGCACCGTAATTCTGTGCTGTCATTGTGGCTACAGCCGATGATATAGCCATAGGAGGTAACATGGCAAAAACAATAATTTTCTCGACTACACCCAGAGAAGCTGATGCAATGACTCCCATCTGATTCACAATCACAGTGATTATCAGGAATGAAACATTGATCAATGCATCCTGCAATGCTATGGGGGCACCCAAGGTCAGTACTCTTTTAGATAAAACTCTATTCAATCGGATATCCCGTCGTGTAAACTCGAAATGAAATCCGCGCCGGTATAAAAACCAGAGTGCTATCGTAAAGCTAACACCTTGTGCCGTTACAGTAGCAATGGCTGCCCCGGTAGGACCGAGATGAAAAGCTCCCACTAATATAAAGTCAAGGACAATATTGATTATACAGGCCAGTCCCACAAAATAGAGTGGTGTTTTCGAATCACCCAGTCCGCGCAGGATACCACACACGACATTATAGCCTACAATAAACAGTATACCGACCGAGCAAACCAGAATGTAACTTTTCGTATCTTCCATAGCTTCTGTCGGAGTGTGCATCAAGCTGGAAATTCGGTCATGGAACAATACCATGACCAGAGTAAGTACGATGCCGATAATTGAAAACAACCAAATGGAAGAACCGATTGTAGACGCCACTTGTCGGTCGTCTTTCGCTCCGGTTGCAATGGCAATCAGTACGGTTGTTCCGGTGGTAATACCCAAGATAATACCTGTAATGGTTTGCATCACTTGGCTACCAATGGCTACGGCCGCTACGCTTGCAGAGTCATCATATTGTCCCACAACAAAAAGGTCGGCACCTCCGTAAAGGGCCTGGAGCACGTTGGCTATCAGGAATGGAACCGCAAATTGTAATAGTACTTTAGGGACGCTGCCCTGTGTCAAATCTAATTCTTTCATCCAATTTATTCTTTCATCAATTTAGTAGAAGCTATAGATATGGCATAAAAAAAGTGCCGGACAGGATGAATGATTCTCACCATTCATCTTATCCGGCACTATAATTATTGATTATAATGCCCTCCGATGAGGATTTTTATATTCCTGTCTTTATTTTCGGGGTTCAAATTTGGGCATTGTTTTTATAACCACCAAATTTATTCGGAGTTTTAATTCTCTATGCGTGGTTTCGTCTTTATACCTTATTTTTTCGTTTTGATTCTTTGGTACTGTCAAGTCTCAAAAAAAATATCTTTCTTTGTAGAAAAGAAGAAATGTTTTATGCTCTCATTTGATACTTATATAAGTCGTAAACTGCTGCTGGTTGGTCTGATTAGTGCAGTCTTTATCATATACCCTAATATAGCCTGTCTGCCGTGGGATATAAAATTTCTGGAAGGAGCAAGTTGTACGGGTTTTTATTGGTATTTTGTTTATCGTTTCTTTTTCTTCTGGGGACTGATTTGTCTGTTGTTACGTTATAATTTGCGACAACTGTCGACAGCGCAGTTTAAGGAACGTTTTGGCCGTAACTTCTTGTATTCATTGGCTGCCTATGCAGGCTTTGCGTCTATTTCCTATTGGATTCACTCTTATGGTATCCGTACTGATTTTCTCGGTAGTACATTGATCTCCCAATTCTTTATTCTGTGTTCTCTGTGTACGCTGATCGGGCATATTTCCATGTTATACTCCGCACAGCGTGAAAAAGAGCGTGAGATAGAACGTCTACGTATAGAGAATCTGCAAAGCCGATGTGATGCGTTGGCTAATCAGATCAATCCACATTTTTTCTTTAACTCCTTGAATGGAGTGCAATCGCTTATTCGGAAGAAGGATGATGAAAAAACGTTGATGTATGTGCATGAATTATCTGATATCTTCCGTTATATTCTTCAAAGTGATAAGAGAGGACTGGTTACTTTGAGGGAAGAACTGGAGTTTATTCAATCTTTCCGTTATGTGATGGAAGTACGCTTTGCCAATAAACTGGTTTTCTCGATCCAGGTGGATGAGGTTATGCAGGATGAACTGACGTTGCCTGTGCTTTCACTGCTTCCGCTGGTAGAGAATGTGACCGTTCATAATATGATAGACAGTGAGCATAAAATGGAAATTATCATCAGGCTGAACGAGCAAAAAGAACTGGTGGTGAGTAATCCCATTTATCCTAAATTGTCTCCTCCTGATACGAACGGAACCGGGTTGAAAAATCTGGAAAATCGTTTTGCCTTGTTGATGAACAGGCAAATACGGATAGAATGTGATGAAAATACATTCAGAGTATATCTTCCTTTAAATAAACAGAACTGACATCAAAATTGCATAGAGATATGAGAGTGTTGATTGTAGAAGACGAGACTGCCGCTTATGAGAATCTGGTGGATATTCTTGGTGAAGTCTCTTATGATATTCAAATAGTCGGTAATACGGAAAGCGTGACCCAAACCATTCATTGGCTGCAATCGAATCCTGCACCGGATTTGATATTTATGGATATTCATTTATCGGACGGTTCGGCATTTACCATTTTTGATAAAATGGAGTTGGAAACTCCTATTATTTTCACGACGGCTTATGACAGATACGCCATAGAAGCTTTCAAGGTGAATAGCATTGATTATTTGCTAAAACCTGTCAAGGTGGAAGATGTAAAACAGGCGCTGGATAAATACAAAAAACTGACGCACCAGGATGTGATTCACTACTTATCTAAATTGACTCAACTGATGCCGACTCCTAAATATAAAGACAAGTTATTAATTCCATATAAAGATAAGCTGTTACCTATTGGCTTGAAAGAAGTTTCATGCTTTTATACAGCGGATAAAAACACCTGTATCTACTTGAAAGACGGGAATATGTATCCATACTCCAAAACACTGGAACAGATAATGGCTTCTCTGAATCCGGCAGATTTCATCCGGGCGAATAAGCAATTCATCATAGCAAGGAATAGCGTGACGGATATAACGATCTGGTTTGATAACCGTTTGCTGGTAACATTGGATGTAGAAACTCCCGAACGTATCTATATCAGTAAGAACAAAGCGTCCGAGTTCAAGTCCTGGATAGTGAATAACACGTAAGTTAGAATACGTTAATCAGTAATTATGGTATTTACAACCGTAATTTATCTACGGTTTCTATCAGTAACGATCCCTATATTTGTAATCGGGAACTATTATAAAATTAAAGAGTTATTTCAAGATGAAAAAAGAGAGATTTGTACTTGCATTCTTTACAGGCTGCCTGATTAGTGCGGTAAGCCTACAAGCACAAACCAGTAAGGACAGTACAAAGGTAGCAAGAAGTTATGCGATCAATGAAGTAGTAGTAACAGGTACGCGAAGTGAAACGGATGTACGCCATTTGCCCATGACCGTATCGGTAGTGGGACGTCCGCAACTTGAAGCGAGCCAGCAGACTTCCGTACTTCCGGTGTTGAATTCACAAGTGCCGGGCTTTTTCTCCACTTCACGTGGCGTAATGGGATATGGTGTAGCTACCGGTGCATCAGGGCAAATGTCTTTAAGAGGCATTGGAGGGCCCGCACAGGCCGGTCTTCCCACTACGGGATTATTGGTTTTGATAGACGGACATCCTCAGTATATGGGACTGATGGGACACCCCATTGCCGACGCATATCAGACTATGATGGCAGAACGTGTGGAAGTGCTCCGTGGCCCCGCATCCGTGCTTTATGGTTCTAACGCCATGGGTGGGGTTATTAACATTGTTACCCGTAAGATGCAGGAAGACGGAATACGTACAAACATCAACATTGGTGCGGGGTCCTATGGAAGTGTACAGACCGAAGTCACTAACCGCATAAGGAAAGGGCGCTTCAGTAGTACGGTGACTGCCTCTTATAACCGTACAGATGGACATCGCGCTGACATGGCTTTTGAACAGTACGGCGGATATGCCAAATTAGGCTATGACTTTACGGATAACTGGAAAGTTTGGGGCGATGTAAATGTCACTCGTTTCAATGCTACTAATCCGGGATCAGTAATGAAACCATATATAGACAATGATCAGCGCATAACACGTGGTATGACTTCTTTTGCATTGGAGAATCATTACGAAAAGACTTCCGGTGCATTGAGCTTTTTCTATAATTGGGGTGATCACTGGATAAATGACGGATATCAGCCAGGAGGAGAACCGCTTCAGTATCGTTTCAACTCTAACGATCAGATGCTTGGAGTATCATGGTATCAGAGCATACAACTTCTCCAGGGCAACAGACTGACTGTAGGAGCTGATTATTTTCACTTTGGAGGTGAGGCATGGAACCAATTCTTTGATGGGCATCGTGAAACTTCGGCGGATAAGTCGTTGAATGAAGTAGCAGGTTATGTAGATTTTCGTCAGGATATTGCTGCGTGGCTTACGCTGGATGCCGGAGCACGAGTAGATTATCATTCGCAAACGGGTACAGAGTTCATTCCGCAAGTAGGTTTGGCTTTCCATCTTCCGGAGAATGCAGAAATCAAAGCAATGGCAAGTAAAGGATTCCGTAATCCTACCATTCGTGAAATGTATATGTTTCCTCCGCAGAATCCGGATTTGAAACCTGAGAAACTTTGGAATTATGAGCTTTCTTTTTCACAGCGTCTTATGGATAATCGTTTGTCCTATGGACTCAATGTGTTCTATATCAATGGTGAAAATCTCATTATACGTCTTCCAAATCCAAATGGTAGCGGTATGTTGAATCAGAATTCCGGCGAGATTGAAAACTGGGGAGCGGAAGCTAATGTAGGGTACCAGTTTAATCCGGTGTGGAGCGTGATGGCAAATTACAGCTGGCTTCATATGGAAAATCCGGTATTGGCTTCTCCAGAGCATAAACTGTATGGAGGAGTGAACTTCAGAAAAGGACGTTGGAGTGCATCTACGGGCATTCAGTATGTAAAAGGGCTTTATACTGATCTGGATGCTGCGACAAAAGAGAACTTCGTGTTATGGGATATGCAGGGAAGTTTTAAGGCGACAAATTATCTGTCATTCTATGTGCGTGGTGAGAACCTGTTGGCGCAACGTTATGAGATCAATGCAGGCTATCCTATGCCGAAAGCGACTTTTATGGGTGGAGTAAATATCAATTTTTAATAAGAATATTATATGAAAACAACAACTATCAGACTTTATTCACTGGATTACAGCAATGTGAAGACATATTTTGCTGCAGCCCTTTTCATTCTGGGTAATCTGGTTTTGCCACAACTTTGCCATCTTATTCCACAGGGTGGTCTTACTTTGTTGCCGATTTATTTCTTTACGCTTATTGCTGCTTATAAATACGGTTGGAAAGTTGGATTGCTGACAGCCGTCTTTTCACCGGTTTTGAACCATCTGCTTTTCGGTATGCCTCCTGCAGGAGTATTGCCGGCCATCCTTTTAAAATCTATTTTACTGGCAGTGGTTGCCGGATATGCTGCCAATCGTTTTAAACGTATCTCTATTCCTGTTTTAGCGTTGGTAGTACTGGCTTATCAGTTTATCGGGACGCTGGGTGAGTGGGCAATGGTAGGTAACCTTGCGCTTGCTTTCCAGGATTTCCGCATCGGTATCCCGGGAATGGGATTACAGATTCTCGGCGGTTATTTGTTTATCAAGTATTTGGTCTATAAATGATATTCCATAAAATAAAAGTATGTTACGAAAAATCAGACTAACGTTTGCCATATTCTTTTTCGTGCTGATCACGCTTTTGTTCCTCGATTTTACGGGAACGTTGCATGCTTGGTTCGGTTGGATGGCTAAAATTCAGTTTTTGCCTGCTTTGTTGGCACTGAATATCGGGGTTGTGATAATCCTGATAGCATTGACACTGCTCTTTGGGCGTGTGTATTGTTCTGTAATCTGTCCGTTGGGCGTATTTCAGGATGTAGTTTCATGGTTGGGTAAAAAGCGGAAAAAGAATCGCTATTCGTATTCACCTGCACTTAGTTGGTTGCGTTATGGAGTGCTGGGAGTATTTATTCTGGCTCTGATAGGAGGAGTTGGTTCGTTGGTTGCCTTACTGGCACCTTATAGTTCTTACGGGCGAATAGTTTCTAATCTGTTTGCTCCGGTTTATCAGTGGGGAAACAACCTGCTTGCTCTTTTGGTCGAACGGGCAGATAGCTATATGTTTTATTCTGTAGATGTCTGGATGAAGGCTATGGGAACTTTTGTGATAGCTGTTCTGACATTTGTTATTTTGGCTGTACTGGCCTGGCGCAACGGGCGTACATATTGCAATACAATTTGTCCGGTAGGAACAGTATTGGGATTCTTTTCACGTTTTTCTTTGCTGAAACCAGTAATCGATACGAGTAAATGTAATGGTTGCGGTTTGTGCGCACGTAATTGTAAGGCGGCATGCATTGATTCTAAAAATCATAAAATAGATTATAGCCGTTGTGTGGCTTGTATGGATTGCATTGGTAAATGTAAGAAAGGAGCTATCCGTTATGAGCGTCCTCATAAGGAAGTGCAGAAACCATTAGCGGCTGAAAAAGTGACGGGTGTTTCACCGGAGCAGGTGGACAATGCACGCCGTGCTTTCTTTTCTGCCGGTGCCGTATTTACTGCAAGTACATTGCTGAAGGCACAGGAGAAAAAAGTGGATGGTGGATTGGCTGTCATTGAGGATAAGAAAATACCGGAACGGACGACACCTATTGTACCGGCAGGTTCATTGAGTATTCGTAATTTTGCGCAGCATTGTACGGCTTGCCAGCTTTGTGTATCAGTGTGCCCTAATCAGGTTTTACGCCCATCCGGTAATCTGATGACGTTGATGCAGCCGGAGATGTCTTATGAACGTGGTTATTGTCGTCCGGAATGTGCGAAATGTGCCGAAGTATGTCCGACGGATGCGATTCATCTTACCAGTCTGGCTGATAAATCATCTATCCAGATCGGTCATGCCGTATGGATCAGGAAGAATTGTGTGCCGTTGACTGATGGAGTAAATTGCGGCAATTGTGCCCGTCATTGCCCGGTAGCGGCGATAGAAATGGTTCCGTCTGAGGTAGATAATCCGGATTCTCCAAAGATTCCGGTTGTCAATGTAGAGCGTTGTATTGGTTGTGGTGCCTGTGAGAATCTTTGTCCGGCACGCCCTTTCAGTGCTATCTATGTGGAGGGACATGAGAGACATCGAGTAATATAAAGGTGGTAATGTGATAGAGTGATAAATGTTAGAAGAACAGATATGGAAGAACATAATAAAAATATAAACCGTAGGGATTTTCTGAAAATTGTGGGCATCAGTGCCGCTACGACAACGGCTGCTGCGACTCTTTATAGTTGCAAACAGAAGGATGGGGTGATTCCGGGAGGTAGTACATCGACTCCGGTGCCTACTGATAAGATGACTTACCGCACTTCTGTGGCTCAGAAAGACCGTGTTTCACTTCTGGGTTATGGCTGTATGCGTTGGCCGACTGTTCCTTCACCGGATGGGAAAGGAGATATAATTGATCAGGATGCAGTGAACGAATTAGTAGATTATGCCATTGCGCACGGCGTGAATTATTTCGATACATCTCCGGTGTATGTACAGGGGTGGTCGGAAAAATCTACTGGTATTGCATTAAAACGTCATCCGCGCGAGAAACTGTTTATTGCTACAAAGTTATCCAACTTTAGTAATTATAGCCGTGAAAACTCCATAGCTATGTATCGTAAGTCTTTCGAAGATTTGCAGACAGATTATATCGATTACTATTTGTTGCACTCTATCGGTAATGGTGGAATAGAAGCATTCAAAGCACGATATATAGACAATGGTATGATGGAGTTTCTGTTGAAGGAACGGGAGGCAGGGCGTATCCGTAATCTGGGATTTTCTTTCCATGGTACAGTGGATACTTATGACTATGCACTTTCTCTACATGATGAGGTGAAATGGGACTTTGTACAGATACAGCTCAATTATGTGGACTGGAAACATTCTTCGGGACGTAATGTAAATGCGGACTACCTATATGATGAATTGGTAAAACGAAATATCCCGGCAATCATTATGGAGCCATTGCTGGGTGGAAGATTGTCTAATGTACCTACTCATATTATGACACGCCTTAAGCAGCGTCGTCCGGAAGATAGTGTGGCTTCGTGGGCTTTTCGTTTTGCAGGCTCACCGGAACTGGTGTTGACGGTATTGAGTGGTATGACGTATATGGAGCATCTTCAAGATAATATTCGTACCTATTCTCCGCTGATTCCTTTGAGAGATGATGATAAGGAGTTTCTGGAAGAAACGGCACAGTTGATGTTGAAGTACCCTACTGTACCGTGCAATGACTGTAAATACTGTATGCCTTGTCCGTATGGCATTGATATTCCTGCTGTGCTTATACATTATAATAAATGTGTAAATGAGGGAAATGTGCCGAAAAGCCAACAAGACGAGAATTATAGAAAGGCACGCCAAGCTTTTCTTGTTGGTTATGACCGTAGTGTGCCACGCCTGCGACAGGCAAATCATTGCATTGGTTGCGATCAATGTTCGCCTCACTGTCCGCAGAGTATTAATATTCCCAGGGAGTTGCGCCGTATTGACGGGTTCGTGGAGCAGTTGAAACAGGAAACGTTGTAGCCCTCCCTACATTGACATTTATAGAAAAATTTTCATCTTTGTAATAAATAGTGAATTGCGCTGATATTGTTGTCATATAGAGACAATGATATCAGCGTTTTTGTTATATTTGCGGCATCGTATACAAATTTAAAAAAAATGAAAAAGCTTTTATGTACATTGGCGTTGTTTTTTTATGCATGACGCCTTTGATAGCGCAAGACACTATCTCAGTATCTTATGAATCGCCTAAAGATGCTTTTGTGCAAAAACTGATGGGCTTTCAGGGGATCTTTGGTTTTGATGTTATAGTCAGGACATCTCACAAGAACTTGCCTTATAAGTTGTATATGGTAAGATGTACTGATGGAAAAACAGAAAGGAAAGCTTTGAATGAAGAAATTCCTTGTAAGATGGATAGTGCTCAGCATTTTTATTTCTTTGCACAGACAGAGTCCGCAGATAGTGTTCATATCGATTGCCAGCATAGAGTAGGAACCATTTTGCATGTCCAAAAACCATCCTTCGGAATGGTATGAAAAGTTTAGTATAAAAGATTATATCTATTTTGAACTTGAGTTTCAACCATAAGAAAATAAGATTGCATGGTTGCATCTTAATTTCGCTGAAAACAGAAAACAATGAAACAGGAAGTCTTATTTCTTCTATTGAATGATTATGCCGATTGGGAAGGTGCATTCCTTTCTATTTCTTTAAATGCCGGAGTGTTACCGGGTAACGAAGTAAAATATATATCAAAGACAGTTGCCCCGACGCTGGATGAAGTTCGTTCTATAGGCGGGTTCCGCACAGTGCCGGATTATAGTTTTCAGACTATGCCTGCCGATTATGCGGCATTGGTTCTGATAGGCGGCATGCAGTGGCAATCACCCGAATCGGAGTTGGTGGTGCCAATTGTGCAGGATGCATTACAGCGTGGCAAGATAGTTGGAGCTATTTGCAATGCTTCTGCCTTTATGGGGGCACATGGCTTTCTGAATAATGTGAAGCATACCAGTAACACACTTCCATATCTGAAACAATTCGCAGGTAGCGCATATACTAATGAAGCCGGATATCAGGAAAAGCAGGCAGTCAGCGATCAGAATATCGTAACTGCCAACGGAACCGGACATTTGGAGTTTACCCGTGAATTATTACTTCTTTTGAATGCTGATACTCCGGAAAGGATTGATGCTGCTTATGATTATTATAAAAATGGCTTTGTGAGGTAACTTTTGTCCTGTATTAAGTTCTTTTTTATGATTCCTTTAATGAGATGGGAGTAATTTTGCTGCTATATTGAATTGAAAAAGGTATGAAAAAAGAATTGAATCTTATTTGCAGTTTGCTTTTATTCTCTGTCACAGTGGCGGGACAAGCGACATGCAAATTCTTGAATCCAGAACTTCCGATAGTGGAAAGAGTAAATGATTTGGTGAGGCGTCTCACGTTAGAGGAAAAGATTTCTCAAATGTTGAATAACGCTCCTGCCATAGATCGGCTGGGAATTCCTGCATATAATTGGTGGAATGAGTGTTTACATGGAGTAGCCAGAAGTCCCTATCCAGTTACTTCTTTCCCTCAAGCCATTGCTATGGCAGCTACCTGGGATACAGAGTCTGTTCATCAAATGGCAGTGTATGCCTCGGATGAAGGACGTGCTATTTATCACGATGCTACCCGGAAAGGGACTCCCGGAATATTCAGAGGATTAACTTACTGGAGTCCGAATATCAATATATTCCGGGACCCGCGTTGGGGGCGGGGACAGGAAACGTATGGCGAAGATCCTTTTTTAACTGCTTCCATTGGTGTTTCATTTGTGAAAGGTCTTCAGGGTGATGATCCGGTTTACCTGAAATCTTCAGCATGTGCTAAACATTATGCAGTACATAGTGGTCCGGAATGGAACCGGCATACGTATGATGCTAAAGTGAATAACCATGATTTGTGGGATACCTATCTTCCGGCATTTAAGGAATTGGTGGTCGAAGGAAAAGTGACGGGAGTAATGTGTGCTTATAACTCCTTCTTTGGGCAACCCTGTTGTGGCAATGATCTTTTGATGATGGATATTTTGCGAAATCATTGGAAGTTTGGCGGCTATGTAACTTCAGATTGCGGGGCTGTTGAAGACTTTTATAATACTCACAAAACACATCAGGATGCAGCTGCAGCCTCTGCGGATGCTGTGTTGCATGGTACAGATTGTGAATGTGGTAATGGAGCTTACCGGGCATTGGCGGATGCCGTTCTCAGAGGATTGATAACAGAAAAGCAGATAGATGAATCTTTGAAGAAATTATTTGAAATCCGCTTCCGGCTGGGTATGTTCGATCCGGATGACCGTGTACCTTATTCAAATATACCTTTATCAGTTCTGGAGTGTGACGCTCATAAAGCTCATGCATTGAAAATGGCTCGTCAGTCTATTGTGTTGCTGAAGAATCAAGATCAGTTGTTGCCTTTGAATAAGAATAAAATAAAGAAGATAGCAGTGGTCGGTCCGAATGCTGATGATAAAAGTGTATTGCTTGCTAACTACTATGGTTATCCGTCACATATAACTACAGCACTGGAAGGTATTCAAAAGAAAGTGGGCAATCAGGTGGAAGTGGTCTACGAGAAAGGTGTTAATCTGACTGATGATTTTGTTTTCACCTCAGCTTATGAAGATGCTTTGTTCTGTTATGACGGGCAGCAGGGCTTTAAGGCTGACTATTATCAAAATACGCAGTGGCAAGGAAATCCCGGATTATCTCGTTTGGAAAAGACTGTTGATTATCAGTGGGGAGATGGTCAGGATGTTGGCGATGGCATCATTACCAGGCAGATGTCTGCTGTTTGGAGTACTGTATTTACACCGAAACAGACAGGTGAGGTTTGCTTTGAACTGAAGGCTGATGATAAAGCAGAACTGTATATTGATGGAGTAAAGCAGAATAAAGTTGGAAATATAAACTCATATTATCTGTTGAATGCAGAAAAGGGTAAATCCTATCCGATAGAAATCCGCTATGTTCAACATGCGGATAATGCAGAAATCAAGTTTGATATGGGAATACTTCGGAAGGCTGATTACAAACAAACTGCTGCTGCGGTGAAGGATGCGGATGTGATTATCTTTGTGGGTGGTCTTTCTGCCAAAGTAGAAGGTGAGGAGATGGGGGTGGAAATAGAAGGTTTCAAACGGGGTGACCGGACTTCTATCTCTATTCCTTCCGTGCAGCAAAACTTATTGAGAGAATTATATGCAACCGGTAAGCCAGTCGTTTTTGTTATGATGACAGGAAGTGCTTTAGGACTTGAATGGGAATCTGCCCATCTTCCGGCTATCCTGAATGCATGGTATGGCGGTCAGGCTGGCGGACAAGCTATAGCCGATGTGTTATTTGGAGATTATAATCCTTCAGGACGTTTACCGCTGACCTTCTATAAGAGTGTAAACGATTTGCCTGATTTCGAAGATTACAGCATGGAGAATCGTACTTACCGTTATTTTACAGGAACGCCGGTTTATCCCTTTGGCTATGGATTGAGCTATACGACTTTTCAATATTCCTCTTTGAAATTGCAACCGTCACCGGATAAACGGTCAGTTAAGGTTACAGCAAAAATCACCAATACAGGGAAGATGGAAGGAGAGGAAGTTGCTCAGTTGTATGTTTCCAATCCTCGTGATTTTGTAACTCCGATTCGGGCACTGAAGGGCTTCAAACGGATTAATCTGAAGCCGGGAGAATCACAAACGGTGGAGTTTGTCCTGACATCTAAGGAACTGTCTATCGTTGATATTTCTGGAAAATCTGTACCCATGAAAGGAAAAGTACAGATATCATTGGGAGGAGGACAACCATCTACTCAGATGATAAAGAGCAAATCATGTGTACAAGGAGATATTTTATAGTAAGTCCTATTGGGTGTTAACCTTGGTTGGCAGGCCTGTTAACTAAGGCTAATAAGCCTGTCAACCAAGGTTAACAGGCCTGTTGACTGAGGTCGACATCTGATAATTCCTATGGCTGAAAAGAATGTTTCTTAGGAGAAAAACAGAACATTCCCTTGTACAAGACAAATTAATACCTTACAATCAGGACAAGACAGTGTGAGAGTATACTACTTGCTCTCACACTGTTTTTTACTCTTACTCACCACACTTAATGTTCTAATTATCAACAGCTATTAAAAAAAGTGAGAGTAGTGAGAGTAAATTGATGCTAACTTCTAGTTGTAACCAGAATGCGGATTTCTGTCGAAGTGGGAGGAGTCATACCCTCTATCAAAGAGATTGAAATAAAGTTAAGCGGTAAACGGTTTATAACTTTGAAGGCCTGAGATTTATAAAAAAACAAACAGAAATATTGTTTTATGTTAAAGCGAAAGATTCCATTAAACTTTTCGCTTTTATTTTTGTCTTATAAACAACAGGATTCAATAGGTAATATAAAAGAATAAAGAAGGTATTAGTTCAAAAACGGGCGGAGTATTATCCGTCCGTTTTTCATTTATTCCGGCTTTCCCTTGTATTTTTGCCTCTCTTTTCGTTCCTTTGTTCCGTTAATTGTAAACAAATGGCAGAATGAAAAATGTATTTTATTTCTGGATATGTATGGCCGTGTGGCTGTTGTCAGCCTGTTCTTCTCAGAAAAAAGGAGATGGGGAAGATGTGCAGGTATTGATGAAAGACAGTGTGGATGCCAACGGTTTGCAACGTATGCAGGTGTCTGATAGTAAAATGAGTTTTACTTATAACGGTAAGGAGTATCACTCTCATGTGGTTCGTCGTCCGGATGACAGTTTGCCTGTTGTAACGAATGAACAGGGAGAAAAATTTGTAGATAACCGTATTACACTACGTATAACTTCCGGTGGTAAGTCTATTGTGAATAAAGAATTCACGAAAGAGAGTTTTGCTTCATTGGTGGATGCTAAATTCTTAAAACACTCTATTCTTGAAGGCTTGGTGTACGATAAAAACACATCCAAAGGCATGGTCTATGCAGCAAGCATCTGCTATCCGCAGTCAGATCTCTATATTCCATTATCAATAACTGTATCTGCTGATGGCAAGATTTCTATAGCGAAAGAAGAATTACTGGAAGAAGTGTACGAGACGGACAGTATTTGATAAGATATTCCAGAATGTTTCCCAATTTATGAGTTTCCTTTGCCGGTATGAAAATCCTGATTGTAGAAGACGAACCGGATTTGCGGGAAACAATCCGCATTTCCCTTTTGAAAGAACATTTCGTAGTGGAAACTGCTGCCGATTATTTTTCGGCGCTGGACAAAGTGAATGACTACGATTATGACTGCATCTTATTGGACATCATGTTGCCCGGTGGAAGTGGTCTGGATTTGTTGCGCGAACTTAAACGACTTCATCGTAGTGACAGTGTATTAATTATTTCTGCAAAAGATTCCTTGGATGACAAAGTAGAAGGACTGGAATTGGGAGCTGATGATTATCTGACCAAACCTTTCCATCTGGCGGAACTGAATGCGCGGGTAAAATCTGTTATTCGTCGGAGGCAGGCGAAAGGGGATGTTTCCATTACGGTGGGGAATCTGTTGCTTTATCCTGATAAACGGCAAGTGGAGGTCGGGGGAGTGCCTTTGCAACTTAACCGGAAAGAATTCGATTTACTTTATTACTTTATAGTCAACCCAAATCGTGTAATTAATAAAATGAGCCTTGCAGAGTCTGTATGGGGCGATAATATCGATCAGGCAGATTCTTTGGACTTTATTTATTCTCAAGTGAAAAATCTCCGCCGGAAATTGAAACAAGCTGATGCTACCGTGGAACTGAAAGCGGTATATGGTTTTGGCTATAAACTTTCCGAGTCATGAAACTTCTCCATTATACCTACCGAAAGCTCTCGTTACTGCTACTTCTGCTGATGGCTGCATGGGGTGTGTTGTTTTATTATGCCATTATTGATGAAGTGATGGATGAAACGGATGATACGCTTGAAAACTATAGTGAGATATTGATTAATAATGCCTTGATGGACCCGTCTGTTCTTGAAACAGAGGGGACGCTGATGTCTTTTTATAAATTCCGGCCTATATCCGAAGAAGAGGCGGAAGACTACGACGAAAAGTACTATGACTCTACCGTCTATATCGAAAGCGAAGATGAGGATGAACCGGTGCGGGTACTTAAAACAGTTTTCCGCATGCCGGACGGACAGTATTATGAATTGGAGCTGATGATTTCCATTCTGGAACGTGATGATATGGTAGAGGCCATTCTTTGGTATCTGGGAGCACTGTTTTTACTTTTTCTGATTTGTACGTCTATAGGTACACGCCTGATATTGCAAAGTGTGTTCCGCCCGCTGCAGCGCCTGCTGGACTGGTTACAACAAATTCAACCGGGGAAAGAGCTTCCGGTGCTGGATAATCCTACGAAGATACGGGAGTTCCAACAGTTGGGAGAGGCAGCTGTGGATATGGGAAATCGTAGTTATAAAGCTTATGAAGAACAGAAGCAGTTTATAGAAAATGCTTCGCATGAGTTGCAGACACCACTTGCCATTGTGCGCGGCAAGGTCGAATTACTTGCAGAGAATGAGTCGATGACCGAGCAACAGTTGAAAGAACTGGATGAAATATACGCTACATTGGGTAGGGCAGTCAGATTGAATAAGTCTTTATTGTTGTTGTCCCGCATTGAGAATGGGCAGTATACCGAAACGGAAGATGTATCTGTAGATGAAGTTTTAGATGAACTATTGCCCGATTTAATGGATATATATGAAGGGAAAAAGATACATCTGGTACGTATAAAGGGAGAAGAACCTTTCGTGATCCGGTGTAACTTGTCTCTGACACAGATTCTGGTTTCCAATTTGGTAAAAAACTCCTTACTACACAATCATGCGGGGGGAGAGTTGTATATTGAAACGACTCCTTCTTCATTGATTATTAAAAATAGTGGTGAACATCCATTGGATGGAGAAAAGCTATTCCGGCGTTTCTATCGCAGTATCGACGGAAAAAAAGATTCTACAGGTTTGGGGCTTGCCATTGCCCGTTCTATTGCCATTTCTGCTTCTCTCAGTCTGACTTATAAGTGGCAGGAAGGAATGCATCTGTTTTTGCTTGTTAAAGAATCTGAAAAGAAAAGCTAAAGGCGAATATTCCCAAATCTTTCCCGATTCGCTATCGTTATTTGTAGTGTAAATAAAAACAAGAAATAAATTAGTAACACTTAAAAGAATAACGATTATGAAGAAGATTTTATCTATTCTCGTATTGGCTATCGTGGCCGTTCAGTTCGCTTTTGCAGGTGATGTGATTACCAAAGACGCAAAGGATCTCCCTTTGAATGCGCGTAACTTTATCAATCAGTATTTCAGTAAACCGCAGATCTCATACATCAAGATAGATAGTGAATTCTTATCTAAGAAGTATGAAGTGACTTTGACTGACCGTACAGAGATTGATTTCGACAAGAAAGGTAACTGGACGGAAGTAGATTGCAAGAAAGGTGCTGTACCTGCCGCCCTTATCCCTGTTTCTATCAAGGATTACGTGAAAAAGAATTTCCCAAATGAAATTATCACCAAGATAGAACGTAAAGGTACAGGTATAGAAGTAGAACTTGCCAATGATTTCTCATTGAAATTTAATAAAAAAGGACAATTCGTCAGTATGGATGATTAATGGAGGGGAAAAAGATGAAGACAAGATTTTTAATGTTAGCGATGATGATGTGTATGACTGCTGTTACGTTTAGTGCATGCAGTGACGACGATGATGATGATAAAAGCATTAATGTTCCTGAGTCTGTGGTACAAGCCCTGAAACAGAAGTATCCGAGTGCGACAGGAATAGAATGGGAACAAAAAGGAACTTATTTTGTGGCTGATTGCTGGTTGGATGGAAAAGAATCAAATATATGGTTTGATCCCAATGCCAATTGGCTGATGACGGAATCGGAAATATTCTGGAATGATCTTCCTGAAGCTGTACAGACTGCATTTGGTAGCGGAGAGTATGCAAACTGGGTACAAGATGATTATTATTTCCTGCTGTATCCATTGCAGCCCATGCAATATGTGATTGAGGTAAAACAGGGAAATCAGAAGTATCAGTTATTCTACTCGGAAGATGGAGGACTGATGAATACGGTGAATGTGACAGGGAAGGATGATACGATTTATCCACCGAAAGTGTGAGAAAGTGACGAGCTGTAGCTCGTCACTTAATTTTAGCGCTATGCACTAAATTATCATTCTCCCATTGGCCGATAATCCTTGGCCAATCCGCCTTCACTGGTTTCTTTGTAGAGTGATGGCAAATCGTTTCCGGTCTCTTTCATTACTTCTACAACTTTGTCGAAGGATACACGATGCATGCCATCAGTAAAAGAAGAATAAAGGTTGGCATCCAATGCGCGGGCGGCAGCATATGCATTGCGTTCAATGCAAGGTATTTGAACTAATCCGCATACCGGGTCGCAAGTCATGCCGAGGTGATGTTCCAGACCCATTTCGGCTGCATACTCTATTTGTGCAGGGCTACCACCAAATAATTGGTTGGCGGCAGCTGAGGCCATTGCACAGGCTACGCCTACTTCTCCCTGACATCCTACTTCTGCTCCTGAAATGGATGCATTGGTCTTTACGATATTTCCTACAAGACCGGCTGTGGCAAGCGCGCGAAGGATTCGGGTATCACTGAAATCACGGCTTTTAGCAAGATGATATAATACTGCCGGCATCACACCGCAAGAACCACAAGTAGGGGCGGTAACTATTGTTCCCCCTGAGGCGTTCTCTTCACTTACGGCAAGGGCATAGGAAAATACCAACCCGCGAGATTGCAAAGATTGCTTGTATCCGCTGGCACGTATATAATAAGTAGAGGCTTTGCGGCGTAAGTTCAATGGACCGGGCAGTACACCTTCTTGCTCCAATCCGCGGCGAACGGCTGCTTGCATGGTTTTCCAGACTTCTTGTAGGTAATCCCATATATCTTCTTCCTCACACTCCTTGACGTATTCCCAGTAACTTCTTCCGGTCTTTTCGCACCATTGTAGAATCTCCATCATGTGATTCATATCATAGATATCCGGGGTGTTGACAGATGATGCACCATCATTTTCTTCAGCCAGTGCACCACCGCCTACACTGAATACTGTCCATGCATCAGTCTCTTTTCCTGAAGCATCCAATGAAACGAATTTCATGCCATTGGGATGGAAAGGTAGAAATATTTTGGGTTCCCAAATAATTTCTACCGGAGCGGCTGGTTGCAGGGTATCGGTAATGGCTATGTTAGTCATGTGTCCCTTTCCTGTGGCAGCTAGGCTACCGTATAAGGTCACTTTAAATGAGGAAGCTTCCGGATGTTTTTCCAGAAAGATCTCAGCAGCTTTACGGGGCCCCATTGTATGGCTGCTTGATGGCCCTGTACCGATACGGTAGAGTTCTTTGATTGATTTCATAATTATTTTATTTATAGGTCAACGACTGTGATTCCTGCACCACCAAACTGCACATGTTCGTCGGCAAAATGCTTGATGCCTGGAACTGTTTGCAGATATTGCCGGATGAGGGTACGCAAGATACCTGTACCTGTTCCGTGAAGGATACGTACGCGTGACATACCTACAAGGATAGCATCATCAATAAAGTAGGTTACTGCCTGTAGAGCTTCGTCACCACGCATGCCGCGTACATCAATGTCTTGCTTGAAGTTCAATTTCTTTTCGTACATGCTGTCTTGGGTTTGATTGCTGACAAAGGTACTCTTAGTAGAGTTGTCCACCTTTTGTGGGGCGGAATTTGTGCGCTCCAATCGTTCCAGCTTAACAGTGGTTTTGATACTGCCAAAAGCAATAATGGCATTTTTGCCATTTACTTCCAATACTTCGCCCACCGAGCTTTGGCCTTTTATCTTTACCATAGCTCCCGGGGCAATGCTTGCCAGGCGTTCAGCTTCCTGTTTGGCTTTTTGGGCAGCCAGTTCCTGAGCTGAAAGAGTGTTGTTTGTATCTTTATTCTTCTTTTCTTTTTTCCGGTTCTGCTTTTCCTGCAATTTTTGCATTTTGAGTGCTATCTTCTCCTCTTGTTCTTTAGAGGCAAGAGCTTCCATCGATTCACGGAACTTGGTCAGTTCCTGACGTGCCTGGCGGGTTTTCTCTTTTTCAGCCTGTGCTTCCTTAATGGTGCGGATGGTGTTTTCAATCCGTGCATTGGCTTCCTGTACCAGCTGTTCTGCTTCTTCTTTAGCTTTACGGATAATCTCTTTGCGGGATTTCTGCAGGTCTTCCATTTCTGCCTGATAGCGGGAGATGGTATCTTCCATGTGTTTTTCACGCTGGCGGATAGTCTGACGTTTGCCTTCCCAGTATCGTTTATCGCGTACAATATCTTGCAGATACTTATCGGCATTAATATATTCGCTACCCACAATTTCGGATGCATCTGCAATCACATCTTCCGGAAGACCGATCTTTCGGGCTATCTCTACGGCAAATGAACTTCCGGGATTACCTATCTGAAGTTGGAAAAGTGCCTGCATCAGGTGGCGGTCGTACAACATGGCTCCATTCACTACTCCTTCATGGTCTTCGGCAAAGTGCTTCAGATTCTGGTAGTGAGTAGTAATAACACCGAACGTCAGCTTTTGGTTGAAACGTTTCAGTACGGCTTCGGCGATGGCGCCACCGATTTGTGGCTCGGTTCCACCACCAAATTCATCTATAAGGATGAGACTGCGTTCATTGCAATTCTTCATCATTATCTTCATGTTGGTGAGATGTGAAGAGTAAGTACTCAGATCATCTTCAATGGACTGTTCGTCGCCTATATCGATGAATATACTGCTGAAGATACCGGCATGGCTACGTTCGTGCATAGGAACGAGCATACCACATTGCAACATATATTGCAACAATCCCACTGTCTTGAGGCAAACAGACTTACCACCCGCATTGGGACCGGATATAATAAGGATACGCTGCTTTTCAGTCAATTCAATATCGAGCGGAACTACTTTCTTATCATGTTTGGCAAGGGAAAGTTGCAGCAACGGGTGTACAGCCATAGTCCAATCCAGTAACTGCGTATTTTCCAGTGCAGGTTTTATACCAGATATTTGTAGGGAAAACAAGCTCTTGGCACGGATAAAGTCTATCTCTGCAAGGAATTCATAAGACTGCAATACATCGGGAATGGAAGGGCGCAACAGGTTAGAGAATTCTATCAGGATACGGATAATTTCCCTACGCTCATCCCCTTCCAGTTCGCGGATACGGTTATTGGCTTCTACTACTTCGGCAGGTTCTATAAATACGGTTTTTCCACTTGCTGATTCGTCATGTACGATACCTTTAATCTTTCGTTTTAATCCCGGAGCAACCGGAATTACCAGACGGCCATCGCGCATGGTCGGGGTAACGTCTTTATCTACTACACCTTCCGACTGGGCATTGCGTAAGATGCTGTTCAAAGAACGGGATATGCTGTTCATGGTGTTCGCCAGCTCACGACGAATACGTGCCAGTTCGGAAGAAGCATTATCTTTTATCTTTCCATAAGGTGAAAGTATATTGTTTATCTTTTGAATCAGTTGCGGAAATGCCAATATATCCTTGGCGAGGTTCCGGAGACAAGGGTAGGGGGAGTCTTCTCCTTCTATGTCATCCTTTTCTAAAAAACGCACGATGTCCCGTATCGTTTCCAACGAACGGCGCAAGTCGAAAAGTTCCTGCTCATCCAGGTACATTCCTTCTATGCGTATTCGTTTCAGTGACGTACGGACGTCGAAAAAATATTGTGCGGGGAAGTTATCTTCCTCCTGTATGATGCGTACGAACTCTGTAACGAGGTTCAAGCGTTCCTCCACTTCTTCAAAATGGTCGGAGAACGTCATATCGGCTACGCGTTCGGCGCCTAATGTGCTGAGGCATTTTTCGCTTAGCAACTGGCGTATTTGGTCGAAACCTATTTTAGGTTCAAAGTTCTGTGGATATATCATGTTGCAAAAGTACGATTAATTCGTGAAAAAAATGGTAGGAAGTTTGTAGAATTAAAAATGATTTGTACCTTTGCACCGCTTTAAACGAAAAGCCTTCCTTATAAGGGAGTTTTGGAGAGGTGGCAGAGTGGTCGATTGCGGCGGTCTTGAAAACCGTTGTACTGAAAGGTACCCGGGGTTCGAATCCCTGTCTCTCCGCTGGAAAGAATTGCAAAACAAATAAAATCCCTGTAAATTAATACTTTACGGGGATTTTTTGTTTTTGGTGCATAGCAAAAATAAGCATATCAAAGCATTCTTTCGGTGTACTATTCGGTGTACCTGATTGCCTTCAATGCCAGATACACCTATTAAGTAAATAATTCATTGTTTATCAGTATTTTGCATCTTGACTTGTTACTCTTGGAAATTTAGTTTTGTGATTAAAAAAACAAGTAAGATGGAAAGAACAACATTTTGTCTATTGTTCTACATTCGTAGGACGAAATTGAATCGGAACGGTGAGGCTCCGATAATGATGAGAATTACAGTGAATGGAGTCCGGGTTGATGCTTCAGTGAAGAAAACAATTCTTCCGGAATTCTGGAGTGCGGCAAAAGGAAAGGCTCTGGAAAAAAAGCGTGAGTACAAGGAACTGAATCTGTATCTTGACTCTATCCGTTTGAGGATAATGAAGATTCAACGTGAACTGGAAATAGAGGAGGTATCCGTTTCTGCCAACAGTGTTCTGGATCGTTTCCAGGGTAAGGATGCCCCCGTACAACGTACTCTGTTTGAGGTTTTCCGTGAGCATAATGATAAATGTGTCCAATTGTCCGGTACGGACATGGCGCCTGCAACCGTGCAGCGTTATGAGACATCCTTGAAGCATACCCGGGATTTTGTCTGGGAGACATATCATAAGAAAGATGTTCTTTTGGATGAAGTTTCCCGCCAGTTTATTGAGGATTACGAGTTTTGGCTTAAGACAGAGAAAAAGTGTTGTCATAACACAGCCACCAAATATTTGAAGAATTTTAAGAAGATTATCCGTATTGCTTTGGCTAAGGGATGGATGAAGAACGATCCGTTTTTAGAAATTAGATTCTCATTGGATAAGGTGGAACCGGACTTTTTGGAAGATTCAGAAATCCAGAAGCTGATATCGAAGGAAATTGATATTCCACGGTTAAGTCAGGTACGGGATATTTTTGTGTTCTGTTGTTTCACCGGTTTGGCTTTCTCGGATATTCATGGTTTGAGAAAGGAACATATCGTGGAGGACTCGAACGGTGTCAGGTGGATACGCAAGGGAAGACAGAAGACCAAAATCATGTGTAATATTCCATTAATGGAAATACCATTGAAGATTTTGGAAAAGTATACCACCAATGAATATTGTAAGAAACATGGTGTGCTTTTTCCGGTGCTTTGTAATCAAAAAATGAATGCATACCTCAAGGAACTGGCTGATATTTGTGGTATTAAAAAAACATTGACCACCCATGTTGGGCGTCATACTTTTGCCACATTTGCTCTGGCCAATGGTGTCTCGATAGAGAGCGTTGCTAAGATGTTAGGGCATACCAATGTTCAGATGACCCGTCATTATGCACGTGTGCTGGACCGTACAGTGATACGTGAGATGTCACAGATAAAGATGGATTTTCATTTCTCTATTTAGAAAAGAATTCTGTATAATATATATTGTATTAATACAAATAACTAGGATATAATTTTTATATCTTCTTGCCTGTTACTGGACTGTTAATCTGTCAGAAAGGAGAGTTTTGTAATAGTTGCAATATAAACGATTAAGTAAGGTGTAATGAGTGATTTGAGAAATCTACTAAAATGTATCAGTATATTTTATTGTAAATTTCGAATCTTCATATAGTGAACGTGTTACTTTTTGATTTTTGGAAATAGCATTATGATAAAATAGCTAATTAATCTTTATTTATGCGATATAATAACTATCTTTGCAATAAGTGTGATAGAGTGATGTAATTGTATTACAAGTCAGTATCTATTTTTATACTAATAATTTTTAGCCATATGGATTTGAAGGAAATATTTGAGCATAAAATTAAAATTGAGTCGAAAGTAAAATCTATCGATGCTCTTTTTATGAATAAAGAAAGAGTAGAACATACCAACTATCATCCATATTATCAGCGTAATTATGTTTGGGATGAAGAAAAGGCTACTTATTTCATAGAAAGTATTTTTCTTGGTACAGAGATTCCTCCTCTTATTTTCTTTGTCAATGATGAAGAATATGAAGTAATAGATGGACGTCAACGTTACGAAACAATTACGCGTTTTATGGCAGGTAAAATGAATTTGCGAAAGTCTGCTTTGCGTAAACTTAGTAGCGTAAAGGAGTTGGCTGGAAAGGGATATAATAATCTTACTGTTGATTATCAAGATTTATTTCTAGATACAAAAATACGTGTGATTGAGTTTGGCTTTCTTTCTAGTGAGCATAGTTGTGAGGAAGAAGAACAGGTGAAACGTGAAATTTTTCAACGATATAATTCGGGTATTACACCGTTAAATCAACAACAAATCGATAAGGCTATTTATTATTCTGATGATATTGTAACATGTTTTAAAGAGCATTTTGCTGAAGATAAACGTACATTTGATTTGGTCAATGATTTATTCGGGTTTGAGAATCCGGATATTGAGAAATTGATGAGAAAAATTAGAGAATTATTAGTTCTGCGTAATATTCCGATTAAATATTATGCTATTAGTAAACAAGATATTGTTTCTACTTTCTTTGAGTATTTATCGAATACTGTAGACTCAGGGGTTGTATATTCTTCTTTTATTAGAATTGTAAATAAAGTAGATGAAGTTGTTCGGGCTTTAAGAAAAAGAAATGTGCAAACAAATAGATTGGTTTCAGAGTGTTTGTATTGGGCGTTATCCATTATAGATTTGGAATATGGAGATTTAAAGAAAATGAATAATTTTGTTGTTGAACATTTAATTGACTATATTGAGGACAATATTAAAAATTATCAAACTGTAAGAAGTTCATTTGCTAATGAGGTGAATAAACGATATGAAACTACTGCAATATTTTTTGAGAGAATATTGGATATGGATTTTAATATGTATTTATGTAGTTCGAATCAATTTAAAGCTAGAAAGGATAAACTTAATATTATTACATCTCCAGAAAATCTAACATTTGAAGATTTGAGAATCAATAAGCCTGAACCAACTTCTTTTGAAATAGGAGATATTTGCCGTCAGATGGAACGACAAAAATTCTTACTAAGACCTCCTTATCAACGCGATGAAGTAATTGATAAAAAAAAGGCATCTGCTATAATTGAAAGTTTGTTGTTAGGAATAAAATTGCCCCCTGTGTTTGTTTTTAAACACAAAGATGGATTGAGTGAAGTTGTAGATGGACAACAACGTTTACTTTCTATTATTGGTTTTATAGGAAAACCTTATAAAGATGAAAATGGAAAAGATTGCATCTCAAAAAAGGATAGATTTAAATTACAATTAAAACATGGAATTCTGAAAGAGTTTGATGGGAAACGTTTTGAAGACTTAAATTCGCTTGAGCAACGTAAATTAATGAGTACAGATTTATGGGTTATAGAAATAAATGAGAAAATTAATCCAGAGTTTGATCCTATTGATCTTTTTGTTCGATTAAATAATAAGCCTTATCCAATCAAGAAAGATACATTTGAAATGTGGAATTCTTTTGTTTCTAGGAACATAATAGAAACTATAAAATTAATTTATAATAAGAATTCTAAATGGTTTTATATAAGAAAAAATAACTCTCGAATGGAGAATGAGAATCTTGTTACTACTTTGGCCTATTTTAATTATATGGAGGCTAAAAATGGACTTGATGAGAGTGAACTTTGGCCTGCTAAAACGATTGATTTATATGTAAATGGAGGAAAGATTAGCTGTAGAATGAAAGGGAAGTATGAGATAACAAAAGTGCTTGAAGGTGATGATAATAATGATATAAATCATCAACTTTTTATTAGAGTTGCCAATTTGCTTGATTTCAATTTTATTTCTAATTTAAGTTGTATTTGTTCGATGAATTCGGAAGAATTAAATAGTAATCTTGATTACATGATAAAGGGAGCTAATGGACGGCGTACATTACAAAACTTTTATATTTTATGGCTTATTCTTCGAGGGATTTCGAAGACTGTGATTGAACAAAACTTATTGTGGGCTAGTAAAGAAGTTTCTAGTATTGTTGGACTGATGTCTGATGGTACTAATTTAGATGAATTTAAGGAGCGTATTAAAGTTTTCCGTAAAAAACTGGTTGTATATGAAAGTTCCACTCCTTTCGTAAGTATAAAGCAAATAGCTGATTATAAAATAAATGAACCAAAATCTCAAATTTATATAGATTTAGTGACAGATATAGATAAACCCTATGTGGTTTATTTAGATGGGCTGCACAAATTAGAAAATAAGAATTTTGTAGGAATATATAAAGTACGTCATGGCTTTCATCTTAAATATATTTCAACGATACTAATGAGCCGATATTTCAAATATAAAACTTATGGTGAAAAAGGATTGTTGATGAGTAAATTTGCTGATTTTGAAATCCCTTATCTTACAATATCTGAACAAGAAATATTTGTTAAGGTATATGACTATATATCTGAAAGCATCGGCTCTTTTAATATGTGTAATTTCTTTTATAGAATGATTGATGTTATGGTGGAACAACTATATTTATCAGATGAATTTGAGAAATATAATATCCGTATGATAGAAAATGTTCTATTGTTAGAAAAATTGCCTAAGAATGATCAACGGTATAAAGCTTTAGAGGATATTTATGTGAAGTGTAATGATTCAAATTCTCCAATATTGGCGAATATGCTTAAAGCCATTGATGTAGAAAATATGATTTATGGAATTTGAGAATTATGAAAAGGATTGTTGAAATAAATATTTTCAATTTTAAGGCTTATTTTTATCCTACCACAATAAAACTTGATAAAGGTGAGAATTTGCTTATTTATGGGGAAAATGGAAGTGGTAAATCATCTTTGTATAAGAGTTTGGATTTCTTTTTTGAACAAAGTATTGGGAGAGAGAAAACCAAGTTTCAGGCAAATGTTCATACAGGATCAAAGGACGGTTTTGTTAAATTGCTCTTTAAGGATGTTGATGTATTAAATTCGTCTCAAGAGGAAAGTGCTGCATATAGCAGTACCGCAATGATTGAATCTACATTTGCTCCTTTTGTTAAGTCAACTGCTCGAACAAAAGGATTTCTTGATTACACTAATCTTTTGAATGTGTATTTTAATAAAAAAAGTGGTGATAATTTGTTTGATTTATTTTTGGATTTATTGAGTGAGATAACCTCTATTACTTCACGTACTCCCTTAACCTTACGTGAAGAACTAGATAATTTTTATGGGTTTACGAGGGGACTGAAGATTCGCCGTGGAAAGAAATATGATCAAATTCCTAATAAACTACGCACTTTTGAGAATAATTTTAAAAGAGCACTGGATGGTCTGTTTGTACAACTGAATAGGTTTCTGACGATATATTTTAATGAATTGGGGGTTAACTTGAATTATACATTACAACCTATTAAATTGGATGATAAGAATAGTGTGTCTATTGCTAAAATTCGGGCGGTCTTAAAACTTGATGTTTTCAAAAATGGTGTAATGATAGATGATTATAATCAAGTTCTTAATGAGGCTCGCCTATCTGCAATTTCTACTTGTATCTATTTGGCTTCAATTAAAAATAATCCACAAGCTATTGAATATAAGCTATTATTTTTGGATGATATTTTTATAGGATTGGATATGGGGAATCGTTTGCCGATTTTAAAGATTCTTCAAACAGAGTTTGAAGATTATCAGATTATTCTTTCAACTTATGATCGTGGTTGGTACAATATGGCCCGTGGGGTTTTGTCTGCTAATACTGGCTTTAATTGGAAGTTTATAGAGATGTTTGCAGGAAAAGAACTACTTCCAGATGGTAGAGTAATCATGAAACCAATTATTATTAGTGATGAGGGAATGCTGGAACGTGCACGACGATTTCTATATGATACAAGTTGTCCTGATTATCCTGCTGCTGCCAATTATTATCGTAAAACATTGGAAGAACAATTGCCAAAGTATTTTCCAAAAGTCATAATGAAAGATGAAAATTATGAAGATTTGGCTAAATATAAGATAGGATTGATTATTATTAAAGCTTTGCGATTTTGCCAAATGATGCCAAAGTATGTTTATAACTTAACCAGTATTATTGAAAGCCTTACGGAATTATTAGGTTTATTGGCACCTCTTCTTCATCCTTTATCCCATTATGTTCCAAATGCTCCTGTTTATAAAGTTGAATTGGAGAAAGTAGATAAAGCTCTTAGTGATTTTTTATGTGATGCTCATATATTGAATTTTGATAGTAATGTGAGAATGATTTTAGAACGTAATGATATTCTTAAATTAATTATCAAGGGAAGTTCTAAGTGGGAATATATTTACTACATAAGACTTGAAGAGCATTTGTTTTTGTATCGTAAAGTTGATGAGTATGAACTTTCTGAATCGAAGTGCTATATTTGTAAAATGGAGGGTAAAAAAGCAGATGGTAGTCAAATTCAGTCTATAAGTATTAGTAAAACATCGGATTTATATAGTAGTGTAAGTTATGGAAATTTGAAAGATTTATATGAGGGTACATGTCGTTATCTTCATTCTAAAAATATAGAAGATGTTATCGTTTTGTCTAATTATATTGATGGATTTAGTTATTATAATCAAATAGGAAAAGATATTAATTGGGAAAAATTATCTCTGAAACTTGTCTTGCGTGAATCTTAGCAAATATTTTTGAACTTTGATTTATTGAAATATGTTATAACTAAAAAACAAAATATTTCGATATAACTCTCTGAAGATAAGATGAATATAGAGAGTATAAAAGATGCAGGCAACGATTTGGATATGGAAGTCCTGCTTTGGGTTACACTGCTTTGCATAGTTTCAAATAACTCACATACAAAAATAGGCAAAATTTGGAATATAACAAAATATTTTCTTGTTTATTTTTTTTGTATAATTCTGATTTTTAAAGCGTTAATAGTACAATGTGTACCTATTGATGCTTGCTTGTCGTAAAATAGCCGGGAACAGTGACTCCCGGCTATTTTTTTGTCCCGACTTGTCGTTTTCTGTCTTTTTTTGGCGGTTGCTCAACGGTTGAGTAACCAATGGCCTTATAATATCTCCGTAATATTGTACCATAAACAATAAAAATAAGGTCATTATGAATAACAGAAGAACTGCACCGGGTGGACAGACAATCCACATGCTTAGTGCCATACTTGCTAAAGTTACTAACATTGAAAAGTTATTGACTCCTGCCGTACATAATTTGCCAGACAGCGAGATACTGGATTCAAAAGGTGTGCGCCTGCTCACCAAAATGTCGGACAGGACACTTTTAAGACGACGTAATGACGGGACACTTCCCTTTCACAGAGACAAGGGGAAGATATATTACCGCCGCTCGGACGTGCTGCGTGCCATGTTGCTGGAAAAAGAAGAACACTCTAAAAAATAAATGTTATGAAAAAGATGATTAAAATTGAAAGCGGTTCATTCGCTGCACTCGTGAGAAGTTATAAGAAGTCGTTGAACATGCTGGCCGTCCTGCAACATATCTGTCAGGAAAATGACGTGGCGCTTTCCATGCTGCCTGATGAAGTCTGCGAACTGATAAATCTCGATCCGGCAGAGATTGAGAAACAGCGTTTGAGTGGGCGTCTGCGTTTTGCGGAAGAAGAGAACGGGACAAAGCATTATTCGATTGTGGATATTATCAACCTGAAAGACTCGATTGACTGGAAGGTAATCAATAAGCAGGTGGAAAGCCTTTCCTTCGAGGAAGAGGAATGATGTAATTTACGGCTGACAGACAAGGGAACGGCTGGCAAGGTCGGATTTATCCGGGTGCCAGCCGTGCCTTTGTCCTTTCCTGAAAAGCGGCTCTTTGCTGTAACCTGCGGAAGTGGAGCCCGCGTAGCTTCCGGGGGTTACAGCAATGTGCCGCAGGAAACATTAGGATATTTTTTTCAGTTCCCTTGCCGGGTTTGCGATTTCCATAGACGGTACATGTTTAGCCTGCCGTGGTAAATCCGGAGTCACGTCACTGCCACTGACAAGCCTCTGTTCTTCCGCTCCCGTTTCTTTACCTTCTACATTTTCATGCCGTCCTACCGGTTTAAGGGTAAGCTGTATCTTCCTATTCAGTGTGGCAAGCTCTTCACCCAACTGTTTGATTTCTCCCTCTTTGGGCCATATGGCTGCCACTATTTCCTGCAAGACCGGAATATCTTTTGACAACTCCGCATTTTCCTTTTCCCGTTTCTCAATCATGCCGGGAATACGTTCCAGCGCATTGATGAAATACATTACGGCCAGTTTCGGGTCTTTGGCAATGTAACCATTATGATAGGTATATTTGATACCGTCCAGTCCCTCGACCATGAATTTGTTATGCAAGGCTTGCGTGTCTCCGTCACAAGTCTTTTCGGTACGGACAAGGATACGAAAATCGAACAGGGTTCCGATGTTCATGTAATCGTCTTCCGTTCGGGCCTTCTGATTGATTGCGGCAAGCCGGTTGCCGAGTATCTCGATATTGTCCGAGTCCACACCGTCCAGTTTCAGGGGATTGGGACGAAGCCCGGTTTCCGTATCTACCGGAGCCACTTTATTGAGGTATTCCCAATCTCTGGTAAAGCGTCCGATAAAAATGTTGTTCTTCTCTATTCCGGCGGTCTTTTCATTCAGCTTTCCTTTCGCGTTTCCTTTATTACGGTGATACGCCTGCCTTTCACTTTCAAGGACTGCCAGTTTCTTGTCCAGTTTTGCCTTTTCCAACAAATCGTCGTTGCCTGAAAGAATAGCCACGTATTCACTGAAATTGCCTCCGCCGTTTTCGTCTATCGCCCCTTCGTCAATGGTACGGGCGGCCAGATTGCGGCTTTTAAGCTGGTTGATGAACACCTGCTTGTTTTGCAGCAGATTGAACTTGTAACTGTCCAGAGACTTTTCCACCGCATAGATGTAACAGTCCACCTTGTTATCGGCATATTGCTTGGCGATGATATTGCCCTTTCTTACCGCCCGTCCGTTACGCTGCTCCAGGTCGGACGGCCTTCAGGGTATGTCCAGATGATGGATGGCCACGGCACGCTCCTGTGCATTGACTCCCGTTCCCAGTTTCTGTGTGGACCCGAAAAGGAAACGGATGCGCCCGGAGTTCATATCCTTGAACAGTTCCTTGCGTGCGTTGTCGCTGTTTGCTTCCTGAATGAACTTTATCTGCTTTTCCGGAATATTATGGTCTTCCACGAGTTTGCGCCTTATCTCACTGTAGATGTTCCACTGGTCGGGTTTATAGGTACTCAAGTCTGAAAAAATGAACTGTGTGCCTTTTTGGTCGAGATATTTATAGTAATATTCCGCAATCTTGGCCGCACAATGGGACGCCTTGTTTCCCGGATTGTCGCCGTATTCAGGGTCTATCAGCCGCATGTCAAGCGACATCTTGTTCGAGTAGTTGGTGGCGATCAGCATCTGTGCCTTTTCTTCCGCCTTGGACAAAGGTTCCCTGTCTATGTAGGCTGCATCCCCGGTTTCAGCGAACTTTATCAGTTTCTGAATGAAAATTTCCTGCTGGGGAGTGGGCGGTATGTGATAGAGTTGCTCGTTGAGTTCCGGCCTGTCAACCCCTACGTCTTCGGCCGTTTTGTAATCGGTTATCTCCGCATAAAAATTGGCGAGTTCCGGCACTTTGATAAAATAGCGGAAACGCTCTTTCTGCACGACCTGGTTGGTCACGGAAAATTCAAAGTCCGTGCTTTTCTTCGCATAGACGGCCGCCCAGCCGTCAAAGCAGGTGATGCCCTGCCGCTCCATTTCCTTCGGACGGAGATATTTGAAAAGGAGATAGAGTTCCGTCAGACTGTTGGAAATGGTCGTACCGGACAAGAATGTGGCTCCCAAGTCCCTGCCTGTGCGCTCCTGTATGGTACGGATGGCGAAAAGCATGTTCATGGCCTTCATGCTTCCTTCGGGATTGCCCAGACCGGAAACTCTCGCATGGCGTGTGTTGAACATCAGGTTCTTGAAATTGTGCGATTCGTCAACGAAGAGGTGGTCGATGCCCATTTGCCCGAAGTCGGTCACGTCATCCGTCCGGTCCTTTATATCCTGCTCCAGCTTTTCAAGTTTGGCTTCAAGGTTTTCCTTTCTTCTTTCCAGCCCCTTCTTTATCCAGCCGCTCACTTCATTGCCCTGCTGCTCGAATACGGCGAGATTCTCTTCGATACTGTCTATTTCCTGCGTATATATCTCCTGCTGTATTTCGGGAGACTGGGGTATTTTCCCGAACTGGTCGTGTGTCAGGATGATACAGTCCCAGTTATTATTTTTGATGTCATGGAATATTCCGACACGCTTCTCCGGGGTAAAATCCTCCTTGCCCGGATACAGTACCTTGGCATTCGGATAGGCCCTCTTGAACGTGTCGGCTATGTCATGCACATTGCTTTTGAGTCCGATAATCATCGGCTTGNNGTTCGCCAGTCCGAGACGTTTCATTTCAAAGGCGGCCACGCACATGATAAGGGTTTTGCCCGTACCTACCTGATGGTCGATTATACCGCCGCCGTTCATCTTCAGCATCCATACGGCATTTTTCTGGCTGTCGTACAAGGACGGTATGCCCAGCCCTTTTAGATCAAGGAACGGGAAACTTTGCAGGGAACCGTCATAATCCGGGCGTACATAGCAGTTGAACTTGCGGTTGTACATGTCCGCAAGGTGCTGTTTAAATTCGGGGAGCTGTTCATTCAGCCAGCCTGTGAAAGCAGACCTTATTTCATTGATTTTGGCATCGGCAAGCTGGATGGCCTCGGCATCCCGTACCTTTATATCATTTCCTTCTTCATCCTGCACGGTTTTTGTTATGTCGGGTACCGTGTTGTGTAGCGCATGTTTCAGCAGGTCGTTTCCGTAATAACCTCTTTTTTCCCCTTTCACATAATATCTGTCGGTGATGTTTGCGTTCGTTTCTTCAAAACTCACACTGAACTCGTCGATGGATTCCGTATAGTGGATATGGGCTTTTGCCTCAAAAAGATAACCGGCAAACTCTTCATATACGGACACGGGTATCCACCTTTCTCCCAGATTAAAATCAAGCAGTTCGAAACTGATCGGCTCCGGTATGGCTTTCTGCAAGGCTTCCAATGATTTCTTGCTTGCGTCGTCATCGGGATAGTCTTTCAGGTAGTTCTCTATCCATTCGACTTTGGCCACCACATTGCCCGCTATGAAACGGTCTTTGATTTCATAGTTCTTCATCATAGGATTGTAGAAGATACGGTTTTCCAGTTGTGTGAGCAGTTCCTGCCCGTCTGTTTCACTGAGATTTTCCATATATTCCAGATTGACTTCCCCGAACTTGTTCAGGGATGCCGCAAGTGCTTCCTGTGGTGTATCTACATGTGTCACTTCATTGGCATTGAACGATACGGGAACAGAAAATATATCCGCCTTCTGTATCTTGCCGTTAACGGAACGTTCCAATGAAAGTATTTCCCGTCCTCCGGCATCCATCAGCAGGAACTTGGCATTGTCCTTTCCGTTCAATTCCCTGAACATGCGGTAAAAACAGTCATACCGCTTGACCAGTTCTTCCCGTAGTTCCGGCTGTTCGGTTTCCGTTGCGGCTTCCTTATTGTAGAGATTGTGGTAGGCTTCACGGAGCGGGATATAGTAGGCAGCCCGGTATTGTTGGGTGACTGTCAGTTTAAGCGGATGGAATTGTACTTCGGGAGTACCCACCCCTCTTAAATATCCGTATTGCTCACCCGATTTCACGATGGAACCGTTCTTGTATTCGGGACGTATCTCTCTGGTAAACGGTCGTGGTTCCATTTCTTTCTTCCGCTCTTCCTCGAATTTTTGTCTGCGCTCCTGCCATTTTGCTTCCGCTTCCGCCCGTTCTGCGGTCATGTCTTCCTGCGTGACGGCTTCCTCGTACATGTTCTCTTGGGAGAAGAGGTTGAACATTTCCGGTTCATCCCCTTTCTTTTTGCGGGATGCCGACGGTGCCCGGCTTGGAGAAGGTCTGCTTTCCGCTACTTGCACCTCCGCTTGCTCTTCATCCGCATAGGCGGCAAACAGGTTGAGCATGGGTTCATAGGGCTGTGCGGGGCTTTCTTCCTGTACCTCCTGCCGTTCTGTCTCTCCTGCTGTTTCCAATAGTGTCTCAAACTCTGTTTTGAGGATGGTGGAGCCGTTTGAGCGGGATAGATTGTCATCATAAAGTTTCCGGTCAAGATGGTTCTCCACATCTTGCGCCAATAACTGCCTGAGATGTTCGGAAATTGCGCCGACACCTCCTTCATGAATAAAATTCATGGCCGGTTGTCCGTACATGTTTTTACCCATAGATACGGAAGTATGGACGATATGGTCTAAATCGGCATAGCTGTTGTTGATATTGATGCTGCCGGATATAAGACGGGTTTCAATAAAGTTCCGTTCCTTTTCGGTAAGTTCCGATTTTCGGGTATTCTTCTGCAATACGATCAGGTCACTGCTCACTTCCGTACCCGCATCAACAAACAGGTTGTCCGGCAGACGTATGGCTGAAACAAGATTGGCATGGTTCACCAGCCACTCCCTGACAGGGCGGTTCTGTGGCGAGTCCATGACACCCGAAGTCGTGATATAGGCCAATATCCCGCCTTCGTGTAACGTGTCCATACCTTTGAGAAAGAAATAGTTATGTACGGCAGCAAGTGAGGATTTACGCACGACGTCTTTGCTCCGGTCAAAATCCCGGTCATAAACTCTGGTATTTCCAAACGGTATATTGGATGAAACCATATCGAAGTAGTTATTATAATAGGGCTGTATGGACTGGAAACCGTCTATGGTCACTCTGCTTTCCGGATAGAGGGATGAGAGGATTTTTCCCGTGAGCTTGTCTTTCTCGAAACAATGGACTTCGGGAACATCCTTCAAACCGCTGATAAACATGCCCGTTCCGGCAGAAGGGTCAAGAAAACGTCCCGGACGGATTCCCGGTACCTGCAAGGATTCCTGCATGGCCGTTACCACCGGTTCCGGTGTGTAAAAGGCTGTGAGAGCGGAGTTTTTGAGGCTTTGGACGTATGCCTTGTATTCTTTCCCGTCTTTGGAATACTCACGCAACAGTTCATGCAGCAGTCGGACTTGGGGAAACAATTCCCTGTCTGTCGTTCATTTTTCAATGTCCGTGTCTTTTTCCGCTGGATTCAGGATGCACTTCAATCCCCCGAAACCCGAATAACCGTTCAAAACTTTGCGTCCCTCTTCCGTGAGACAAAACTCCGGGCGCATGAATATCAATTCAAGTGCGGCTATGTTGTCCGCCAAATGTTGTCGTTTGTTATATGCCATATTGTTCTATATAAAATTGTATGAAACCTGTAAGTTCAACGGTAAGTGTATGATAGGACGGGGATGATTCAAACTGGTCATCTATGGGATATTTGCTGAATACTGTTTCTGCGGGCGACAATACTTTCAGGCAGAAACCCGCCCGTTTTTCGGGGCACACTTCGGGAAACCACTCCGACACGACCTCGAAAACCGTATCGAATTTGGAAAAGCGCAAGTCCTGATAGAGAACGGCCTCGGCTAGTTGCAAAGCCTGCGTAACGGATAAGCCGTCATGTATGGCACGTTCGTAGCTGCCTGCCGCCTCGTCAGCCCGCACCCGGACAAGTGCTTTGTCACCGGCAATATGCGGATGGCTTTCCTTTAAATAAAGAAGGAGAGTTGTCTCAAAATAGGACAATTCTCCGGTTGCGGTATTTTTATCTTGTATAATCATTTGTTATCGCTTTAAAATGTTAATCGGATATTAAACATATACCCGGCTGCCATAAAAGAGAACCGGGTATATATTTGCCAAAAACATGAATAATCTATCTGTTACATGACTGAAAGGCTCTTTGTTGACTGGACCTTTACAGACGCCACATGGCGGGGTGCCTGCTGTTTTACCTCCTTTTTCTTGTCATTTTTCTTACTATCAATAGTGGGTTTGTATTCACGGGCGTTACGTCCTATCAGCAGTTGATTGCTCTTGTTGCTAAAACGTACATCATCGGAAAATACCCTGCCTTTGTAGCGCATATTCTCAACGAACACCATTTCATGGTTTTGGAGCATCTTCTTTTGCTCAGGCGTGATTTTGGCCCCCATGATAGTGTCGTTGACTTTCAATTGCTCCCCGGACTGCTTGAAAGCGATATCCATTATTCTCGGATCGACGAAAGCGACACCGGAAAGCAGCGTGTCGTTTTTGCGCTGTATGTCGTTGATGGAAAGCTGTCCGCCGGAAGCGAGTATTTGCTTCTGTTTGTCATCCAGCCTTTTCCCGTAGATATAATCGGGTATCTTGATGGCATCCACCGGCATGGTTATGATACGGTTGCTCGGTTCATGGAAAGATACATAACAGTTGCAGACCGTTCCCGTATGGGTGTCCTTCATCTCTTTGATTGCCCCTAAAGTTCCAGTGTCTTTAAGCGACTGCTTTTCCTCGTCCGTGAATACTCCTTTATAGGCAGGCAGGTCATACTGCGGTTTGTCAAGCCTGCTTAAAGTTTTCAGTTTCACCTTGCCGTCCTCCCCTTTGACACAGAGGAAACAGGCTTCCCCCATATCCTTTTTTTCACCGTTCACTTCCTTGCTGATGGGAAAAGCTATAGAGGTAATCCTTCCTTTCAGCATCTCACCCATGCAGTGGTTATCAAACAAGAGTTGCTTGTCAACTCCCAATGCGGCGAGTTCTTTCCACGGAAGCTGGTGTTCGTCGAACTTATACCGGCGGGCGAGTTTGGCGATACGCCCTTCATCATTCAGTTCGCTGTTCTCAACCAGTTTTTTGCCATTCACTCCGGGGTCTTCCCCTTTTCGGATCTGAATTACGGCATTCAGCGTCTTGTCCAATACGGCGAGAGGTATCAGGAAGAAACTGAAACTTGTGGGATTTTCGTACTGGTTCTTGAAATTGGTGAAGAATAGTTCTAGCGGTGAGGTACGATCCAGTTTGAGGAAACTGCTGCTGTTCTTCTTGTCGGGTGGTACGATTTCGAGACTGCCGTCGTACTCGTTCATTTTGGAAACGACTGCGGTTTTGTTCGTTCGCTTGTCAAGGATGGCCATTACATGCTCGTCCTGATTCTGTTCTTGTTGTTCTTGCTTTTTCTTAGCCATAAAATCAATAATTTAAGTGATACAATAATTAATCAATACCGGGTAAGCTTTAGCCCGTCAGTGCGAATGTAGAGGTTTAATTGATAAGGTATTATATTTTTAGGATTGATGGAAATGGATGGCGGGGATTGACGGGAAATGGCAGGAAAGAAAATAAATGGTTCTATCATCAGATTTAAGTACATTAAGTTTTTTGTATTTCCCAATAATTAATTACTTTTGTAAAAAAGAGTTCTTTTTTGCACAGAAAGATGATGTTTGAAGTTAAATTATGAAGTCTTTTGATTAGAATATAGAGTATGGAAAAAAAAAGTATATCCAAAATAGTCAATATGTTACGGTCATCGTCAATTAATAAAGTGACGATGGTGAATATTCTCATGCAGGAGAACACATATGACGAAATGCATACTATATATGCCAAGGTTCCTGGAATATTTAAAAGTATTTTTACGCTGCCCTATCTTAAAAGAAAATCTTATAGCGAAGTATATGGCACTGGCTATATATTACAAAAAGATAATATAGTTGAATATATTGGTATATTGGCTTTTGTTTTCGAACTCAACCACAAACTACTCAATAAGTTTGTTCAACTGCGTCAAAAGTTTGAAGATAATTTGCTTATTGGGAATTATAATTTAGCTTATCAATATTTGAATGAAATAAATATAAGTATCTCATATTCTTCTTGGGCATCATCTAATGAAATAAAACTAGTTCGTTTATCACAGGGCTTAAATGCTAGTACACAGCTCTATAATAAGATAAGTGATTGTGATACCCCTAACAGTTTATTCAGTATGTGCGCTTTTAAATCTTCATCGATTGATTATCCATTTGATGCAGATACACTACTTTATTATAATCTAGCGCAATCGCTTGAACCAGAATTCAGAAGTTTCATTATTTTGCATTGTTTTCCATATATGGGTGGTATAGAAGGCAACTGGATATTTCGTGATTCTAATTCTTCATTAATAGATCTTTATTTGAGTCTACGTGAGAATCTTTGGTATCTTCCAGAAGAAATAATACAAAATACAGAATTCCGAGACTATATTAAGCGAATTGCTTCTGTTATTAATGACCCTCTGCTACATAAGTTCTGTTATATTCAGGATATAGATCGAAATTTTCAACTAAATACTTCGGAACGTGATCTATTAATTTACCTATATTACACACAAGAATATAATGAAACTATCGAAAAAGGTAGAGCATATTTAGAACAGAATCCTTCTGACATGAGTATTCTTGACCTTGTAGTAAGAGCGATGGTATTATCTGGACATGATAGCAATTGGCTAAATAAGGATGGTTCTGTTTTTGATAAAATTTTCTATCATTATTTTAATCTTTTGGCACATAAAGAAACATTTCAAGTACATCTTAAACGACTTCGTACTATTTGTCAATCTCAATATAGTATTACTGGGCTTCGTCATCTTTATGAGATAATTACCTCTTTTGATGCATCTGATATTCATTATCTGCATTCTAATTCGTGGAGATTTTCTTTCGGCCTAAATCTTTCCGACTTGGTATTTTTCTCAACTATGGAAGAAAAAGAAAAATTTATTTATGATTGGAACTCTCCCATACAAAACTATTTTTGTGCCCTTTTAAATGAAAGTGAGAAAATAGTAGATCCTGAGTTTGAAAATATTCAGTTGAGGAATTGGAGTGATATAGATATCGTAAACTATATGGAACAATATTGGCATAAAAAAGAAGTTCCTGTTTATTTAGAAAACGTAGTAGCTACGTTTTTGTTTAATTATTATGCTTTTCATTCGTTTTGGCATGAGGCAGTTCTTTTTTATGTTAATAGTATTTTGGAAGACAAAACTTTAGACATAAAATTCGATAAGAAAGCTTTGATTGAAAAAATGGATAATGAAATGATAGACGACCTCAATATTCCTTTAGAGATGTCCATATTTTATACACTGATAGATGCTACGACTTCAAAACGCTACCTTTCATATAAGCATTATTTAAAACAAATAGGTGTAAGTAAAGCTTCTGAAATTAAAATAGTAGCTGATCGTAGAGTAAAATATTTCCTATATTCAGTAGCTGATCAAAAAGTAATAGGTCTTCACCGACGACAATTCAAAAATCAAAATGAAGTTATAGAGGAAAGGCTAAGTATTTGTAACAATCTATACGAAATATTTCAAGATAAATGCTCATCAGATGAGATCGCCTCTCTTATTAAGACTAATCGTATAAAAGGTCTTATCAAACAGGTAGATGAAAGTAAAATCTATGTTGATGAAGATGGTATTCGTCGTAACGAATTAGCTGATGAAGAATTAATTTTTACGATGTTTCAGTCAACAGATAGCAACATCCAATACGAAGATCAAGGTATGCAGTTTTTAGTTAAATACCTTAAAAGTCTCGGACGTCCGACTATTTACTTAGGAAATCTGGATGAATTTACAGAGGTGAATTATAAATTATCACTTTTTAGTCAGCTTTATCTGGGATTCCGTGATAAGTTTTTATTCAATCCTAAATATGGACTTGATTTTTACCTTAGTACTCGTATTCGGCATGGCACACTCGTCAATCAACTTCGCAATCATTTTCAAGAACATCGTTTAGTTACAAACAAGAATGAAAGTGGTGCTTATGGCTTAAATTCTTATTGGACTGACGAAGTTATGCATCTTAATGGTGAAGAACGTGAAAAATGTCTCAATCGACTCCTAGAATTCACGGAGTCAATAGATAAACATATTCTCACTATCAAAGATCAATATATCCAAATTAAGACAGAAAATCGTAATACTGATAAGCCTGCGTGTTTCGATTTTTCTCTTCGTAATATTGAGTATGAAATTCAAGCAAATCTTAGTCAATGTGAAAATGTAGATTTCAATACGTGTGTGCACAAGATATTTACTAGTTTATGGATATTAACAGAAGAGTGTTTACGTTGTTTGCGGGAAATGCTTGACTCTGTGAAAGATATTATGCAGAGTGAATTGACTGAACTAGTCAGTGATATTTTAAAAATATTAGGTAATGACAAGTATAGAATGTCAACATTAAGCAATGCCGTTACTTCTTGTAGTACCGAACTTCAAAATGATTTCGCTATTGTTAGTCGTTGGTTTGAACGTCGTAATAATGCAAGTTTTGATTTTACAATGCAATATGTCCTTGATACATGTATTACTATCATAAATAACATGAATCAGCAAGGACTTCATCCTAATATTTTCAATAACAGTCAGTCTTTGTTCGTGGGTGATTACTTTAATATAATGTATGATATTTTTCACGACCTACTTAATAATGTATTAAATTATCAGAAAGAAAAAGGACAGAGCATAAACTGCTGTATTAATATTGATGAGGAAGATAATTTTTTGCATATAAAAGTCAAAAACTGGGTAGCCGATGAAGACATTGGGACTATCCGTCATACTTTGGAAAGTTATAAAGATAAATATGATGTAATGATTACCTCTGGTCAGGTTAGCAAGGAAGGTAAAACTGGCATTACAAAGATTTACAATCTTGTGTCTAATGTGCTAAATGCAATAGGTAACTCATACGATAATCAAGTTGGAGAGGAGGGATTCATCGCTAACATAGTTCTCAATATATCTAAATTACGTAAAGAATCATGAATATACTAATAGTAGAGGATGATGAAAATAAGTCTAAGACTATAACTGAATTTATATCATCTATATACCCAAACATAAAATTGTCAGTAGCCCATTCTTATCAAAGTGGAGTACAGATGGCAATAGATTATAAATACGATCTATTGCTACTTGATATGTCTATCCCTAATTTTGACATTACAGAGAATGAAGGAGGTGGAGAAGCTCTGAAGAACGGTGGAGAATTGATAATAGAGGAATTGCTAGATGAAAATATTGATTTTAATTGCACAATCATCACACAGTATGAGACCTTTAATAATGAGCCTCTAACCACCATCGATGCCCGTTTGCGCAAATCTTGTGGTGATAAGTACCATGGTTGCATCAAATACGACTCTTATAATGATGATTGGAAAGATCTTTTAAAAATAAATATAGAAAATGTTATCCATACTCATAATAGATGATTCTGATGATAAAATAAGAGTACTAAAGACGCTTATTCGCGGATATGAGTGTCTTTGTAACGGGCATGTGGAAATTGCAGATTCTTTAGTTACAGCAACTGAAAAGCTTTCAACTAAACGCTATGATCTAGTTATAATCGATTTATATCTTCCAATAGAAAAAGGAGATGAAGCTTTACCCGATAATGGAGTTGAACTTCTCGATCTAATTCGAAATGATGAGGATATAAAAAAACCATTTCATGTTGTTGGTATAACTCGTGAAACAATTACCTTTGAACATCAGCAGGCTTTTTCTAAGTCGCTATGGTTTTTATTGAATTATGACGAAATGAGTAATGTATGGCGTGAGCAATTAAAAAATCAAATTGAATATCTAATAAACTCAAAAAAAATGTTACAAGATACACTTGAATATGATTATGATGTAGCCATCATAACAGCTCTTCAAAAACCTGAAAATTTTTGGGTGAAAGAAGTTTTCAGTAACAATTGGTATCAAGTCCAACAACCTGGTGATGATTGTACTACATATTATGCAACCAAACTTACGACCTCTCGCGGACGCGAAATACGCATAATAACTTGCTTTGCAAATCAGATGGCAAGCACAGCTTCTTCAATGCTAACCACAAAAGTTGTTTATAATTTTCGTCCTCGCTATCTTTTTATGACAGGTATAGCAGCAGCTGTAGAAACTGAGAATATTGATTTTGGAGATATTCTTGTAGCTACTGAAGTTTGGGATGGTGCTAGTGGAAAATTTAAAGATATTAAAGATACAGGCAAAATATTCCAACCTGACTATCGCCAAAAGACTCTAAATAGTGCTTTCCGAAACATCATTGATCAACTAAAAGATAACGATGATTTATTAAATTGTATATATAAAGAATATAAACCCACAAATGGTAAACCTAAAGGACATTTAGCTATTCATACAGGACCAATGGCGTCTATGCCTGCTGTAATAGCAAGTAAGGATGAGATTGAAAAGATTAAAGAACATTCTCGTAAACTTCTCGGCATAGAGATGGAATCATATGGGATGTTTTATGCTGCAGAGAACGCTATTGCTCCCCGTCCAGTCTATGTAGCATCTTTAAAGTCTGTATCAGATTTTGCTACGATAGAAAAAAGCAATGATTATCAAGATTATGCATCATATACTTCTGCTGCTCTATTGAAATATTTAGTGTTAAATATTTTGAATTATTAATAGTTTTAGTTGAGTAAAATTTGTTCCTATAAGGTAAACCGCTATTTGCGGCAATTTACAGAAGTGAAGTTTACGTAGTTTCTGAGATTGCCGCAATATGCCGTGGAAAACGTATTATTATGACATAACGGCTATGTTTGTGCCTGCTCACCTTCATTACCATCCAACAAGTGTTTGAGTTCCGGGTCATTCTCAATACGGATTAACTCGTTCTCCACTAATTCGACAATATCCTGTTTGATTTGCCGATAGTTGGCCTGTATCTGCTGCTCCATTGTATCATTGCCGTTCTCGTCCAGAAAACTGCTGATTTCGGGTATGGGTTGGTAGGCCGCCGTCTCTTTCTGTACAGCTTCATTGTCAACAACTATCTGCGCATGGAAAATCTTTTGTTCGATTGTCTCTCCAAAGTTATCTGCTACGGCACCGACAAACATACCCTGAGAGAGTGTGCTGATTTTGGATGCAGGTATCAGACTGTCCAGTTGCGTGTTGATGGAAGTGGATGTATCGTTGCGGTTGATGCTCATAGATTCTCTTTTTTGCAGAATTTTCCCGAATCTTTCCGACAAGGTTTTGGCTGTTTCACCCACTACCTGACCACTGAAAACATTGCCCACAGTTGACATGATTACGGCGGCCTCCTTGTCGCCGTAGTCGCGCTTCAACTGGCTGAAGTCTTGAAAACCCAATACAACCGCCACTTTGTTGCTTCGTGCCGTGGCAATCAGATTATCCAGACCTTTAAAGAAAATGGTGGGTAACTCGTCAATTATCACACAGCTTTTCATTTGCTTCTTCTTGTTTATCAACTTCACAATGCGGGAGTTATACAGACCTAAAGCTGCTCCATAAATAGAAATTCTATCGGGATTGTTGCCGACACATAATATTTTCGGTTCTTTGGGATTATTAATATCCAACGTAAAATCACTGCCGGACATTACCCAATAGAGTTGAGGACTTATCAATCTGGATAACGGGATTTTAGCACTTGCAATCTGGCCCTGGAGCTGCTCACTCGCTCCACCTTTCCATGCGTCAATGAACGGACTTAGATAGTTCTCCAAATCAGGGTAACTTGTCAGAATAGTAAAAACGTCTTCATACCTTTTATTAAGCAATTCGATAGCATGTGGGAACGTACAGAATTTGCCACCTTCATAGATTTTCAAAAACCAAATTATGGCCGTAAACAACACAATCGGAGATTCTACAAAGAAGTCTCCCTGCTTCTGCACCCAACTTTTATTAAGGTTAAGCATGATTGTATAACTGGACTCGTAAGCATCCGAAATATCCGTCATCAGTTCCGGTGCCAATGGATTACAACGGTGACTTTTTCTCGGATTATCGAAGTTGATTACATAAAATTTAGGTGGTATCTTATAACGGTGTCTATACTTAATCAAATGGTTATAAGCGATAACAGACAGGTCATCAAACTTAAAATCATATATATAAAGCGCATAGGACTTCTCGATTGCCTGCTTTATATAATTGTTGACTACGGCATACGACTTACCGCTACCCGGTGTACCCAAAATCATGCTTGCCCGAAACGGATTCACTACATTAATCCAGCCTTTCCATTCTTTGCCTTTATACCAGAACTTGGTCGGCAGATTGATGGAATACTCGTTTTCCATGAGTTTTGTTTCCTGCATGAAGGATTCATTCTCACGGTTGAAAACGTCTTCCAACAGGTTGTTCTTCAACAGGCGGCTTATCCATAAACCGGATGCCAGCAGACAGAAGAAACCGCCGGTCAGTGTTGTAATATAAAGTACCGTACACACACCGGATGATGCATTGATAGATAATAACCACCAGTTCAGGAAAAAGAGCATGGTGCCCACTATGGCCGCAATGATAATTTGCCTTCATGTGATTTCATGCTTCTTCACTCCCTTGTTGCCCATGCAGGACAAACCGAGGAAAAGGACACAAAACAGTTTTGTGTAAAGCAAAGATGAAAATAGTCCGGTGGTGCGTTGGAAGTTGGATAGTATCCTGTCCACTATATCAAGCGTTCAGCCCATTTCATGCAGCCAGCCGTAACAAAACCAATAGATGTGTATCGCCAAAAATAAAAAACTGATGGCCCGCATAAAGTCCGTGACTTTGGCAAGACCTCTTAAATCATCTTCATTCTGCATAATTGTAACTATTAAAATTAAACTTCTTGTTCTATACATTATTATACTATAACCTGCGCCTGCGCTTCTTCTTTTTCTTGCGTCCATAGCGGAAGGCCGGATCAATGTACTCGCGTGTATGGTCGTCTTCCATAAGTATGGAGAAAATGTCAACGGCACCGAGTGCGGATGTATCAATCAGACTTTCTGATAATTCACTCTGATGATGGCTTCGATTTTTCTGCTGCCGGTATTCTGTTCTTTCCTGCCTTTCTTCCGCTTTCGTTTCCTTTTCCTGCCGGGACGGTTCCTGCTCCGGTTGTGGTATCAGTCTTTCACGGTCTGCATCCGAGTTGTTAAACAATTCGTTGAACACATTGGCTGAAAAGGCTTTGCCCAGACGAGAGCCGTTGAACACTGTCCGGCAGGTATGGTCTATGAAGGTGATACCATACAGACGTCCTTCGGGATTGATACGGTAAACGACTTCTATATCCGCCTCTTTCAACCTGAGGGCAAAATCTTCTTTCGTGCCGATGTCCTGCATGGCTTTAATGATTTCCAGCCTTGTCCTTTCTGCGAGGTTGTCCTTCTTCACCTTTCCGACAGAAGCGGCAAACTTCTCTTGCAATGCTTCATAACCGAACACCTTACCGAACTTGCTGGATTTGAAAGGTGTTCCTACCTGCTGTCCGTCATCATCCAAAGCTCCGTACATGACGCCGTGGTACTTCTTCCCGTCCACACTTCCCCTGATTTCGTAAACAGTGACATTATACAAATTCAGAAGAGTATTGTATTCGGCAAGTGAATGACAGTTGTAACATTCCAGCAAGGTACGGGCGGTATGCTTCACCTGTACTTTCACGTCACCTTTCGGATAGTCCACTTTTTGCAGACTTACCAGTTCCCGCTCACCGTGTTCTCCGAGTGTGGGATGAAGCTCGTACTTCACTTCCATTTCACGACAGATGTTCTGTGCCCGGATAGCCTCCCGATTATGGTCTATCTTTTCTCCGGTTTCATCAATGCGTACCGATACGATGTGCATGTGTTTGCGGTTTATGTCTTCGTGCAGCCAGACTATATAAGGTTGGTTCCCGTAACCGAACTTTTCCATAAACTCCTGCGCCAGTACGGTCATTTGCTCTTCCGAAAGAATGTCTTTCGGAGAAGGATTCAATGAAATATGGATAACAGGTTTCTTGACGTGTGAATTGAGTGCAATGTAAGGCTCAAAAGCCTGCACGCAGTTTTCAATCGGTACATTGCCCGAAGTCTCAGCCGCAATTTTCGGGTGTCACAATACCTTTGCCGTACCGTCGTCCACTTTTATCTTATTATAGGCAATCACTCCATAGAATGAACAGCCCGATGTGATATTCGGCACCATGACGTTATTCCTTTTTAGTGAGATACTCCTTTTCGTACCGCTTTGTCAGTTCGATAACCTGCCTGCATACTTCTTCCAGTTTACGGGTTTCTTCGGCAAGTTTGTAGAGAAACGCAAGCGATTTCTTCTCCCCGTAAATGGTATGGATGGTCTTTACACATTGGTTGTAGTTGTTTCCTATTCTTCGGAACTGTTGATAGAAAGCGGTGAGCTGGGCGTAATATTCCTGCGCTTCCTTATCAATCTTCACTACCTTGAACTCTCAACCGAAGATACGGGCAAAGATAAATTCGGCTTTGTTTTTCATGCCCGATTGCTCGAACATGGAGATAAACTTTTCGTTCTCTCCGTCATTGAGACAGAGGTAATAGCGGTGCGTGCGCGGGTCTGCCAGCACCTTGCGCCCTGCGGCGCCACGGATTCTTGTTTCATCTTTCATAACATGAATAATTTAGGAAGTTCGACTT
>NZ_MSHA01000105.1:0-2330 GCF_001940965.1 Bacteroides sp. Phil13
AATTATTAAGTTAAACAAAAGTTAGTTTTCTATTCTCTCAGGAGAATTAAGGTCTCCCACCTGTGAAAAAGTGTTGCAAATATATATGCAAAGTACAAAAAAGGGAATGTAGGATTGTGTCAAAGCATGGAAAATTCAGTCTTTTCAACTGAAAAATAGTATCAACGACTGTGAATAAAATCAAAATGATTAGTCTTCGTAGCATTTTGATTATTCCGGGCATTTTATTATCGGAATTGTTACTCTAATATTGTAGCGAGAAACATATAAATCCAAAAACGAATATGGCCAATCTTTCAATAGTCATTGTACCTACAAAAAAGTTATCCAATGGAAGACATCGAATAAGAATTGCAGTAGCGCACCGTTCGCAAACCAGATATATTTCTACTCAATTCATATTGGATTCTGCAAACCAAATGAAAAATGGTAAAGTAGTCAGGCACGAAAATGCAGCAAATATTAACACTTGCCTGCGCAAGATAATCTATGAATACGAAGAAATCATATCATCCATCCATTATTTACAAACACTGTCGTGTACGGAGTTGATACATACCATTACCCGTGAACAACAAAAAAAAGGAGTTACTTTTTGTGTGATAGCTGACGAATACCTCTCTTCTATGAGAAATGAAGAGCAAAAGAAGTCCTATAAGTTGTACAGGATAGCCTGTGAAAGATTTCAGAAATATATGAAAGGAGATTTCCCTCTGATACAACTTACGCCACTGCATATACAAGGTTTTGCCAATACAATGAAAGAAGAAGGGTTGTCCACAACCTCTGTCAGAATTTACCTTACCTTAATAAGAGTCATACTGAACTATGCCAGGAAAATGAACTACGTAAATTATCCGGTCCATCCTTTTGTGCTATTCAAAATGCCAGTCAGTAACGTCAGGGAATTAGACTTAACCATAGATGAAATGAAAAGAATCAGGGATGTAAAATTGTGCAAACCGACCCTGAAAATGGTACGGGATATATTCATGCTTACTTATTATTTAGGTGGCATTAACTTGAGAGACTTGATGGAATACGATTTTAAAGACCGGAACTGCATGCGGTATGTGCGTCATAAAACCCAGAACAGCAAGAAGAGTGAGAACGAAATAGCCTTTACCATTCAACCGGAAGCACAAGATATCATCAATAAGTACATATCAGAAAGCGGAAAATTAGTCTTTGGCAAATACTCGTCTTATGAGAAAGTATATAGTTTAGTGTTCAGACATATATATAAGGTGGCAAAGTTAGCCGGAGTTACTAGAAAAGTATCCTATTATTCCGCCAGAAAAACATTTGCCCAACATGGATATGAATTAGGAATTGAAATAGAAAAAATAGAATATTGCATAGGGCATAGCATGAAAAACAACCGTCCCATATTCAATTATATCAGAATCATGCAGGAACATGCTGATAAAGTGTTCAGAGCAATTCTCGACCGATTAATTAAATAAATGCAGATTTTTTAATAACACTTTAATATTCAGTGCTTTATATTTACCAATTGCTTTTCTCATAATGTAAAAGCATTTACCGCAGGATGTAACGAGCTTTACCGCTTATTGTAACGCTCTTTACCACGGTATGTAACGAGTTTTACCACGGCATGTAAATGGAGTTACTGCGTGGGGTTAAGAGAGTTACTGCGTGGGGTTAAGAAAGTTCCTGTGTGGCGTTTAGTAAAGTATGCGATCAGTTGGCGGAATGACTTTCTCTTCGTGTCCGAAAGAGATCAAGGCCGGAGCTGGGCAGCATCCGATCCGTACCAACTCCGTACCAGATTCGGTTAGAAGTACCTCTATGTGGAGATGGTACGGAGCAAATAAGGATTTGATCCCTTTTTGATACACCTCTGACAGGATATTGGCAGCTTCCAAATTCCACCAACGAATTAAAAAATCTCAAATCTACTGCAAAAAAGGATATTTATATGCAATCTGACGAGGTTTACAGAAACCACCCATAAACATTGAGGATGAGTGTGTTATGGGCAAAGTCACGCATTTTAAGGCATTTTTCGGGTGTAGGAAACATATTTCATACACCTGCCTATGTCTCTTCATTCACCGCATATACGCCTGATAATCAAAGAAAAATCTTCATCGGTGTAGGATGTAGGAAAGATTGATGAAAACATTGTTTGAATGAAAAATTTGGGAGCACAACATTTTAATAATCAACTTAGGGAGAAACTCGGATGATAAGTCTAATACTTAGCTCTGAATTATTGTATTGAAAGTCTTGATGTCCCTCTATATCAGAGCCTCAACTAATCTTTCCGGATATTATCAAGTTAACTTTTGTTTAACTTAATAATT
>NZ_MSHA01000106.1:0-2018 GCF_001940965.1 Bacteroides sp. Phil13
TTGCAGAATTCGTGTAATCTCATCCTCCGACATCTGATAAAACAAAGCATTCTCAGAAAAGTTCATATACGTACCCTCTTATCATCTTACAGATCTTCTTTGGATACCTTCTTACCGTCTCTCCAGATTCTCTCTAAATCATAGAATAAACGGTCTTCTTTGGAGAAGATATGAATTACGATATCACCGTAGTCCATTAAGATCCAGTTCGTATTACCAACACCTTCAACACGTTTTGGTTCTACATTTACTTTTGATAATTGTTCTTCAACGCTGTCTACTAATGCATGTACCTGTGAACTATTCGTACCATTTGCAATAACAAAGTAATCTGCCAATATAGTAATATCACTAACTTCAAGAACTACAATATCCTCAGCTTTTTTGTCTTCTAATGCATTATAAACGATTTTTGCCATTTCTTTAGATTGAATCATGGTTTAACTCCTTTTATATACTTATTTATATGTCTCTATTGTTCATCATCATCAGTGGTTTTGCTCATGATATTTTTGTAGTAGTCATAAGATGCTACTGTCATGGTATCAATATCACTCTTGTCCTTTGTAGCCTTTAGATACTTTAACGTGTTAACTAAGATAAGATACACGGTATGATCTAAATCAACATAAGCTTCCTGCCGAATGATATCTAATCCTGGTATTACTGTACGATTTGGCTCGATATAGTCAGCCACGAAAATGATTTTTTCGAGGGATGTCATGCCTGGTCGTCCCGTAGTGTGATAGGTGATTGCATTCAATATATCTTCGTTCTCTATGCCGTATTTGTCCCTGGCTAAGATGGCGCCTGCCTTCGCATGTAGTAGATAGGGATTCCTCTGCTCAGTCGCAGAGACGGTTTGCTCATTCTCTTTACAGAGGGCAAGCATAGCATCCCCTTCCATATACTTAGCATTATCATGTAACAGTCCTGCGGTATAAGCGTCTTCCATACTAACATCGTAACGCATCGCTAAGTTGGCAGCAGTATATGCCACTCCCATTGTATGCTCAAAACGGCTAGGCTTTAATATACTCTGCATATCCTCGCGTAAATTATGAAGTAACTGATTCATACTATAACCTACCTTCCATGAAGTGATTTATCTTTACGTATTAATCAAGTCTATTTTCTATATAACTGCTTGTTTGAAATAAATGACAACACCTTATCTGGAACCATATAGCGATTGCTTTGATGATTCTTCGTACGGTTACGGATTGAAGTTGAACTTATATCCATCATCGGGATGTTGAGCTTGTGCACGTTTGCTTGATACTTATCATTCAGATACGCAATCTGCATCGTCAGTTTCTCATCATCCATATCATTTCTTACGCAGGCAAGCAGATGACACAGCTTCATAATGGTTCCTGGCTCTCTCCATTGCTCAATGGAGGCGATGGAATCACCACCAACGATAAAGTAGAACTCCGTATGTGGATATTCTCTTGTCAACTGTTTCAGCGTATCTACCGTGTAGCTGATGGAATCACGTTCCATTTCTACCAGTGATAATTCAAAATGTGGATTTGCCTCAATCGCCAGTTTCACCATCTCGACTCTGTTCTGATCACTTTCTATGCTCTCTTGCCGTTTATGTGGTGGCTCATTCGCCGGCAGGAACAGTACTTTATCTAAACCATACTGTTCATATGCCTGTTCAGCTATTATCAGATGACCTATATGGATGGGATTAAATGTCCCACCCATTATACCAATTTTACGTTTCTCACTTATCCCATTGATATCCTGCATCGACAACACCTCTTCGTACTATTTCGGAAGTTCTATCTTCTTTTTGTCCTTATTTTCTCGGTATAACACGATCTTCTTACCAATTACCTGTACAACAGCAGAGTTGGTACGTTCTCCAAGTACACGTGCTATCTCCTTAGGGTCATCTAAACAGTTCTTTAATACACTAATTTTAATTAATTCTCTTGCCTGTAATGCTTCATTAATTGCCTCTGTCACTTCTGGTGTCAGGCTGGCTTTTCCAATCTGAAAGATTG